>JAFAKI010000021.1 GCA_019235595.1 Mucilaginibacter sp.
TGAAGTATGGTAGTCGGTGAAACGCTATCCACTGAAAATGTAAACCGCTTGTGCCCGTTTTTATAATTTATATCAGCAAATGGCACAGGCCTGTCTTTCTTCCCCAAACCGCCGGCGTCTACTATAACATATTTTACGATTGAAACCGGTGTGCCCGGTGATTTATAAAAATCGACCGCTAATACTGTATACAGTACTAAACTGCCAATACCTAAGATATTTATGCACGTCAGCGCAAAGAGTTTTCCGACAGTCGATTTAATTTTGCTAAAAGAAGCTTGCCTAAGCAAGAGGGGGGCAGTCACAATACCCGGAGCGATCCAAAGTAGTAATGCCGTGCTCAGGGGCATGGCCACAACATCGTAAAGATCCATTGAAAGAAACAAGGAACAAAGCCCTGCAAAAAACAACACACCAATAATAAGTGAAACAGCAGTATTTTGGGGCTTGCTGGCGTAGGTTTGGTTAGAGATCATTTGATGAAAATATCAAAAGACTTAGATAATTTCATTTAAATACCGTTTTCATCTGCACATTTGCACATCCACGCATCTGCACATCACCCAACCAACTTCTTATACTTCACTCTATGCGGCGTCACGTCGCCCAAACGTTTCTTTTTGTTTTCTTCATAAGCCGTATAATCACCTTCGAAGAAATAAACCTGCGAGTTGCCTTCAAATGCCAGGATATGGGTACAAACACGGTCGAGGAACCACCGGTCGTGGCTAATGATGACGGCGCAGCCACCAAAGTTTTCCAAAGCTTCTTCAAGCGAACGCAAAGTATTCACATCGATATCGTTAGTTGGCTCATCGAGCAGCAATACGTTCGAACCTTTTTTAAGCGTGATAGACAAGTGCACGCGGTTACGTTCACCACCAGATAATACGCCCACTTTTTTCTGCTGATCAGCGCCGTTAAAGTTGAATTTGGATACATAGGCTCTTGAATTCAATGCACGGTTGCCCACCATAATGTTATCCAATCCGCCGGTAACGTTTTCCCAAACGGATTTGTTAGGGTCAAGATCATCGTGCATCTGGTCGACATAACCTAATGCAACGGTTTCACCTACGCGGAAAGTACCTGCATCCGGTTTTTCCTGGCCGGTGATCAGGCGGAACAGCGTAGTTTTACCTGCACCATTTGGCCCGATTATACCTACAATACCTGCAGGTGGTAGCGAAAAGCTCAGGTTTTCAAACAATACTCTGTCGCCATAAGCTTTGGTTACGCCATTCGCTTCTATAACAACATTTCCTAAACGTGGTCCGGGTGGGATAAATAGCTCCAGTTTATCTTCGCGTTCCTTCGTTTCCTCGGAGGCCAGTTTCTCATAATTCGACAAACGTGCCTTACCTTTAGCCTGGCGTGCTTTTGGCGCCATGCGCACCCATTCCAGCTCGCGCTCCAGTGTTTTTTGACGCTTGCTTTCTGTCTTTTCTTCCTGTGCCAGGCGTTTTGCCTTCTGATCCAGCCATGATGAGTAATTGCCTTTCCACGGAATACCTTCGCCGCGGTCAAGCTCTAAAATCCATCCAGCAACGTTATCTAAGAAATAACGGTCGTGCGTTACTGCTATAACTGTTCCTTTATATTGTTTTAAATGCTGCTCCAGCCAGTCTATCGACTCAGCATCTAAGTGGTTGGTTGGCTCATCGAGTAATAGCACATCTGGTTCCTGTAAAAGCAGGCGGCACATCGCCACACGGCGGCGTTCACCACCAGATAGTACTGAAATCTTAGTATCCGGCTCAGGGCAACGCAACGCATCCATCGCTCTTTCCAATTTGGAATCCAGTTCCCAGGCATTTACCGCATCAATTTTATCCTGCAATTCGCCCTGACGTGCCATCAGCTTATCCATCGCATCCGGATCGCTGTAAACTTCTTCCAGGCCAAATTTTTCGTTGATATCTTCGTATTCCTTCAATATAGCAGTGATTTCGGCCACGCCTTCTTCCACAACTTCTCTTACCGTCTTATTCGGATCAAGTTCTGGTTCCTGTGCAAGATAGCCAACGGTATATCCCGGCGAGAATACCACTTCGCCCTCAAATGACTTATCCAACCCGGCAATAATCTTTAGCAACGAAGATTTACCCGAACCATTAAGACCGATCACACCGATCTTGGCGCCATAAAAAAACGATAGGTAAATATTCTTTAAAACCTGTTTTTGCGGAGGATATATCTTGCTCACTCCGGCCATTGAAAAAATGATCTTTTCGTCTGCCATACCTTGTAATTAGTGAATGATTGAATTAGTGAATGAGTGATTTAGAGAGTTGTTGAATGTGAAAATTTTATTCAGTCATTCGCTAATTCACTAATTCGCTAAATAAATTTCTTTGGGGTCACAAATATGCTTAAATTTGATAGAATAGCAATTCTTTTGTAGCGGATTTGTTTATTGGTTGATTAGGTTGATTCAGTTGAATAAGTTGATTGAGTTATCTTTTCAAAACTTGATCAACCGCACTCTCACCAACCGATCAAGATTAGTTGACTAGGTTGAATAAGTTGATTGAGCTATTTTTTTAACTTAATCAACCATTCTCTTAATCAACTTAATCAACTACAAGAATGTAACATTCTAAACCTGGTTATCGTCTATGTAATAAAGCCCTGGTTTTTGAGTTTGAGTTGACGGGATAGGCCATTGGATGAGTTTAAACCATATTCTTGTGGAAAACTTGAAAAATAGACAAAGATATTTGACAAAATAAAGATCATTTTTGATTAGGGTACGTATAAAGAAAATGGAGATTGAGATATAGAAAAGAGGTTGATGTCTAAATGTCAGTATAGGTGACGAAATTTCTTGTTTTTAGCCGTTCTTTATACTTAATTCGGGATTGAAAATGTTAAACTTTTTGATGATTTCATTGTCAATAAGTTAAAGTATAAGATTATTGTAATTAATCACTGTTGTAACAGTTTTTTTGTCAACATATACTTGTAATAAATGTTTTCTTTGATAGATTGCGCTTATCATAATAATGTCTGTTTTTAGAATGGGTCGATTATTGGCAACATTGTTGTCATGTAAGTATGGAATAAAACAGACGTCTTAATGTTTGAGCAAACTAATTGTTAAGTTAGGACGTACATAATTTTTGGAAAGGTATTATATGGAAGCTAAATTTTCGCCGCGGGTTAAGGATGTTATTCAATATAGCAGGGAAGAGGCGCTACGCCTTGGACATGATTATATTGGAACCGAACATCTTTTACTTGGGCTAATTCGCGACGGCGACGGTATTGCAATTAAATTGCTGAAAGGATTGAACGTTGATACCGCCAAACTACGTCGTGCCGTTGAAGATGCTGTTAAAGGCACCATCGGAACCAATGTTCACATTGGAAGTATCCCGCTGACTAAACAAGCGGAAAAAGTATTAAAGATTACTTACCTGGAAGCCAAGATATTTAAGAGCGATGTAATCGGAACAGAACACCTCTTATTATCCATTCTGCGTGATGAAGATAATATCGCATCGCAGATCTTATTGCAGTTTAATGTTAATTACGAAATTTTTAAGGGTGAAGTAGAATCGCACAAAAATGATGTGACCGACGAAATGCCTGGCTCACCAACAGGTGGCGAGGACGATTTTAAGGAGGAAGATTCTTTCAGTCAACCAAAAAAAGTATCTGATATTAAATCAAAAACACCTGTACTCGATAATTTCGGTCGCGACCTGACCAAAGCTGCCGAAGATGGCCGTTTGGATCCAATCGTTGGTCGTGAAAAAGAGATCGAACGTGTATCGCAAATATTATCACGCCGTAAAAAGAACAACCCGATCCTGATCGGTGAACCGGGTGTAGGTAAATCGGCAATTGCCGAAGGTTTGGCATTGCGCATCGTTCAACGCAAAGTATCACGTGTGTTGTTCAACAAACGTGTAGTTACGCTTGACCTGGCTTCACTGGTTGCCGGTACAAAGTATCGCGGCCAATTTGAAGAGCGCATGAAAGCCGTAATGAACGAGCTGGAAAAATCACCCGACGTAATTTTATTTATCGACGAGATACATACTATTGTTGGTGCAGGCGGTGCTTCAGGCTCATTGGATGCATCAAATATGTTCAAACCTGCTTTGGCAAGGGGCGAAATCCAATGCATCGGCGCTACTAC
>JAFAKI010000094.1 GCA_019235595.1 Mucilaginibacter sp.
ACTTTGTTCGAAAAAGATACTGAATACATCATTGACGAAGGAAAAGTAAAGATCGTTGACGAGCAGACAGGCCGTATTCTGGATGGCCGCCGTTACTCAGACGGTTTGCACCAGGCTATCGAAGCAAAAGAAAATGTGAAGGTAGAAGATGCTACGCAGACTTTTGCGACCATTACCCTGCAAAACTATTTCAGGATGTACCACAAGCTTTGCGGTATGACCGGTACGGCCGTTACCGAAGCGGGTGAGTTCTGGGAAATATACAAACTGGACGTGGTTGAAATACCAACCAATACAGCCATTATCCGCGATGACCGCCAGGATTTGGTATACCGCACCATCCGTGAAAAATATAATGCCGTAGCCGACGAGATCGTGAAACTGACCCAGGCGGGCAGACCAGTTCTGGTAGGTACTACCTCGGTTGATATTTCTGAATTATTGAGCCGTATGCTTAAACTGCGCGGCATCAAACATAACGTATTGAACGCTAAACTGCACCAGAAGGAAGCGGACATTGTAGCTGAAGCCGGTAAGGCAGGTACGGTAACCATCGCCACCAACATGGCGGGTCGTGGTACGGACATTAAGCTTGGTCCGGGTGTGAAAGATGCTGGCGGTTTGGCTATCGTAGGTACGGAACGTCACGAATCACGCCGTGTAGACAGGCAGTTACGCGGTCGTTCAGGACGCCAGGGCGACCCTGGCTCGAGCCAGTTCTTCGTGTCGCTGGAAGATAACCTGATGCGTTTATTCGGTTCAGAGCGTATCTCGAATTTGATGGTGCGTATGGGTATCGAGGAAGGTGAAGTAATTCAGCACTCGATGATTACCAAGTCTATCGAACGTGCACAGAAGAAAGTAGAAGAAAACAACTTCGGTATCCGTAAGCGTTTGCTTGAATACGACGACGTGATGAACTCGCAGCGTACCGTGATCTACGCTAAACGTAAGAATGCGCTGTTTGGCGAACGCCTGGATGTGGATATCAACAACACTGTTTTTGATGTTGCGGCAGATATCGTTACCCAATATAAAGAAGAAAACAATTATGAAGGTTTCCAACTGGAAATAATCCGTGTTTTCTCTGTTGATACGGAGATCAGCGAGGATGAATTTGCTTCAACGCATATCAATCCGCTTACAGATAAGGTATTCCATGAGGTAACTGCCTTCTACAAACGCAAAGCCGACGCCATCTCAGAACAGGCGTTCCCTGTTTTGAAGGATGTGTTTACTACCCGTGGCGAGTATATCGAAAATATTGTGGTTCCGTTTACTGATGGCATTCATGGCATACAGGTAGCTGTTCCGCTTAAAAAGGCGGTCGAAACTCACGGTCACGAAGTGTTCAAATCATTTGAAAAGAACGTGGTGCTTTACCTGATAGATGATGCATGGAAAGAGCACCTGCGCGAAATGGACGAACTGAAGCAATCGGTACAAAACGCGGTTTACGAACAAAAAGACCCATTGCTGGTTTATAAATTTGAAGCGTTTGAGCTGTTCCGTCAGATGCTGGCTACTGTGAATAAGGAAATAGTAAGCTTCCTGTTCAGAGGAGGTATTCCGGTTCAGCAGGAAGCTGATGAGGTGAAGGAAGCCAAGCCGCAGCCAAAAACCGATATGAGGAAAATGCGTACCTCAAAACCAGAACTTGTAGCTGAATCAAGCGGCGTACCAATGAATGAATTCAGCGACATGCCTCAGCCTAAAGCTACTCCGGTAAGAGTAGAACAAAAGATTGGACGTAATGATCCTTGTCCTTGTGGTAGTGGAAAAAAATATAAAAACTGCCACGGGGTGGGACAAGCATGAGACTAAATTGTCATTGCGAGAAGCCGGTTGGGTTAAGCGTAGGGGCGACGAAGCAATCGCATACTATACAGGGCAGATAAGCATGGTTCGCGATTGCTTCTTCACCGCTCAGGCCGTTCATCGCAATGACAAATAATTAATGAATTAACATGAAAGCAGCATCACGTTTTAAAGCTATTTTGCAGATAAGCGGATGCTGCTTTTTTATTTTCTTTACATTTAATGCCGGTGCGCAAACACGTGGCAAGATAGAAGTAGTAAAAGATGCCCGGATTGATACTTTTGCAGCTCGCCGGCTTGAACTGAATAAAGGTACTGAAGCCATTAACGGTTTTCGGGTGCAGATATTTACCGGGGAGAACAGAAAAGATGCTTATAACGCACAGGCCAAATTCCAGGAGCAGTTCCCGGATGTAAAGAGCTATGTTATTTATAACGAACCAAATTTTAAAGTCCGCGTAGGTGATTTCAGGACCCGTTTGGATGCCGAAAAACTGCAAAATGATTTAAGAAAATGGTTCACCGGGATGTTTATTATACAGGAAAAGATCACCCCGCCTAAATCGGATACTGATGAATAAAGAACACATACAAGCGCTTTCCCAAAATATTTTTAACGAGGTAGTTGCCAACCGCCGCCATTTACACGCAAATCCTGAACTTTCTTTTCATGAAGTAGAGACTTCAGCGTTTGTGGCGAAGAAGTTGGAGGATATGGGGCTGGAGTACCACAAAATGGCTAACACAGGTTTGGTAGCCTTGATAAAAGGGGATAAGCCGTCCGATCAAGTAGTAGCTTTGCGTGCCGATATGGATGCTCTGCCGATTTTGGAAGCCAATGATGTTCCTTACAAATCTCAGAATAACGGTGTGATGCATGCCTGCGGGCACGACGCACATACCTCGTCGCTGTTGGGTACTGCCAGAATATTGACAGAGCTAAAAAGCCAGTTTGCCGGAACGGTGAAGCTGATCTTTCAACCCGCAGAAGAAAAATTACCCGGGGGAGCAAGCCTGATGATCAAGGAAGGTGTATTGGAAAATCCCAAACCGCAAGCGGTGATCGGTCAGCATGTGATGCCCTGGATAGATGCCGGTAAAGTAGGTTTCCGCGCAGGAAAATATATGGCCTCGACAGACGAGATTTATGTAACCGTAAAAGGTAAAGGGGGGCATGGTGCGCAACCACAGGCTAATATTGATCCGGTGATCATCACTGCGCATATTCTCACCGCGCTGCAAACGATTATCAGTCGCTATAATGACCCTAAGAGCCCATCGGTGCTCTCATTTGGTAAGGTGATCGCCAATGGGGCAACGAATGTCATTCCCAATGAGGTTTACCTGGAAGGCACCTTCCGCACGATGGACGAAGCATGGCGCGCTGATGCACACAAAAAAATGAAGAAAATGGCTGAAGGCATTGCCGAAAGCATGGGCGGAAGATGCGACTTCAATATCATGAAAGGATATCCATTCCTTATCAACGAAGAAAAGCTAACCAATGCTGTACGTGGCTATGCCGAAGACTATTTAGGCAAAGAAAACGTAGTCGACCTGGATATCTGGATGGCTGCTGAAGACTTTGCTTATTATACACAGGTAGCCGATTCCTGCTTTTACCGCTTAGGTACCCGTAATGAAAGCCGTGGTATCACCTCCTCCGTACATACGCCAACCTTTGATGTGGAAGAAGATGCTTTTAAAGTGAGTACGGGCTTGATGGCTTATCTGGCGTTAAAGCAGTTAGGTAACTGATAGGGTGATTACACCAATTGCGCTTTTCAGTGTTGCCTTTTATAGTTTGATTGTGTATATTTAATGAATATATAATCATATCATATCGCAAAAGCCTTATGGTCTATTGATGGAACTCCAATGACTAAAACTAATTCCGAAGATCTCATCGACGAGAATGTTACCTATTATAAAGGCTCTCAATTTTTGTGCATGGAGGGAATAGTATTATGGCTTTTCGGATTGTTTTTTTTGTATGTAATTGCCATTAATGTTATAAAATACTCGAATTATAGTTCTTTTTGGTTTTTGATTTTTGTTGGGGCATTTTATTTCATTTTTTCCCGTAGGATGTATTATTTGGGATTATCAGGAAGCCAATTGATCATTCGAAACACGAATTTTTTTTGGTACAAGGATGTCTATTACTTAAATGATATTAAAGAAATAGCATTTGAGCAAAGACATAATATGCCAGTTACTTTGAGAGTTATTAATAATAACTTTACAAGCGAAACCTATCCCGCTGCAGTTATATCGGATAAAAAATGGCTGATGCTAAAAAAGGATTTAGAAACAAAAGGCATCAAAGTCAAGAATGAATGTGTTTCAGAAAAGGAGAGGGAGCCAGTTCGGTTCAAGTTTTTCAATGACTAGATTCAGCCGTCTCCTTTATCACCCTATTCCTCTTCACCAAAAGCTTCTTCAAATATCCGGTCAGAATTAATTTATTGAACATTCTGCCGAGAATACCCAACGGCGATTCAAACTCAAAAACATCCTTCATAATCGTCTGATCACCCGAAGCCGTAAACCGATGCTCATGCCGAAAGCTTTTGAAAGCTCCGCTCACCATTTCATCAACAAACAAATTAGGACGGTCAAATTCAGTGATCTTAGAAGTAAGTGTTTGCCAGATACCGAAATGCTTAGCCCGCCAGGTGACAGTTTCGCCTAATTCGATCAATCCGCTTGTTTTTCCGGCAATGGCTTTCTCCCCGGTTTGTTTGGTTGATTCCATATGCAGGTCGATGCTTCTTGCCAGATCGAAGACCTTTTCTATAGGAGCGTTGATGGTGGTGGTGAGGATTATTTTGGGCATATTGTCTGAACCGTTGATTTTAATGATTGGTTTGAGTACGCTGATTTCTAAATTGGTTTATAAAAATCAGCGCAATCATATGAATCAACGAAAATCAACGGTCAAAATTCCGCATTCTTCGGGAACCTTGGGAAAGGTATCACATCCCTGATATTACCCATGCCGGTTACAAACTGCACCATGCGCTCAAAGCCCAAGCCAAAGCCCGCATGTGGACAAGATCCGAAACGGCGGGTATCCAAATACCACCACAACTCTTCGGTAGGTATGCCCATTTCGCCCATGCGTTGCTCCAATTTTTCCAGGCGCTCTTCACGCTGGGAACCACCGACGATCTCACCTATGCCCGGGAACAGGATATCCATTGCCCTAACGGTTTTGCCGTCATCGTTCTGGCGCATGTAGAATGCCTTGATTTCTTTTGGATAGTCGGTCAGGATCACTGGTTTTTTGAAGTGTTTTTCAACCAGGTAACGTTCGTGTTCTGATTGCAGGTCGGTTCCCCAGCCTTCAACCAGGTAGGTGAACTTTTTCTTTTTATTCGGGGTCGATTCTTTTAATATGTCGATAGCCTCGGTGTAAGTAAGGCGTTGAAAATCGTTATCCAAACAGAACTGTAGTTTCTCGATCAGCGTTGATTCTGAACGCTCGTTTTGCGGTTTCTGCTTTTCTTCTTCTGCCAACCGCTGGCTCAGGAATTCGATATCCTCCGCATTGTGTTTCAATACATAACCGATCAGGTATTTCAAAAATTCCTCAGCCAGGTTCATGTTATCTTCCAGATTGTAAAAAGCCATTTCAGGCTCGATCATCCAGAACTCTGCCAAATGGCGTGTTGTATTAGAATTTTCGGCGCGGAAAGTCGGTCCGAAAGTATAAATATCACTCAAGGCCATCGCCCCAAGTTCACCTTCCAGCTGACCAGATACAGTAAGGTTGGTAGCGCGACCGAAGAAGTCCTGTTTAAAATCAACGTCCCCGTTTTCCTGTCTTGGCGGATAAGCCAGGTCGAAGTTGGTTACGTGGAAAGTCTCTCCTGCTCCTTCCGCATCCGAAGCGGTGATGATCGGCGTGTGCAGATAAACAAAGCCGCGTTCCTGGAAAAAAGTATGCACAGCATAAGACAGACTGTTGCGCACGCGGAACACCGCTCCAAAAGTATTGGTGCGGAAACGCAGGTGTGCGATCTCGCGCAAAAACTCCAGGCTGTGTTTTTTAGGCTGAAGCGGATACTTTTCAGGATCGCTATCGCCCAATATTTCAATCTCTTTTGCTTTTACTTCTACCTTCTGACCTTTACCTAACGATGGCACCAGTTCGCCCACCACGCTAATAGCAGCTCCTGTAGTGATCCGTTTCAGAAGATTCGGGTCAGTATTTTCAAAATCAACCACCACCTGGATATTATTATAAGTCGAGCCATCATTTAAAGCGATAAACTGGTTATT
>JAFAKI010000227.1 GCA_019235595.1 Mucilaginibacter sp.
CAGGCATTGAGCTTTCGGTTTTCGTTATGACCGACGGCGAACATTATAAAGTACTTCCTGAGGCGAAAGACTATAAACGCATTGGCGAGGGCGATACCGGGTTGAATACCGGTGGCATGGGCTCCGTGTCCCCTGTTCCGTTTGCTGATGCCGCCTTTATGAAGAAGGTGACCGACAGGGTGATCATCCCGACTATCAATGGATTGAAAAAAGAAAATATCCCATACAAGGGTTTCATTTTTATTGGGCTGATGAACTGCGATGGCGAACCTTATGTGATCGAATACAATTGCCGCATGGGCGACCCGGAGACCGAAAGCGTAATGCTACGGATAGAATCAGACTTTGTTGATCTGCTACAAGGCGTGGCCGAAGGTAATCTGAATGAAAAAGAATTAGTTATTTCCGAAAAAACGGCTGCTACTGTAGTTTGCGTTGCAGGTGGTTATCCGGGTGAATATTTAAAAAATAAAGTGATCACCGGCACCGAGAATGTTCATGAATCAAAAGTATTCCATGCAGGTACATCGATGCATGGCGATGATGTGATCACTACCGGCGGCCGTGTGTTGGCAATATCCACTCTGCAGGACAATATGTTCAACGCACTTCAGCAAGCGACAGCCGATGCCAGCCGTATTTACTGGGACGGCATGTATTTCAGGAAAGATATTGGGTTTGACCTTTTGTAGTCGGGAAGTCGGAAAGTCCGCATAAGTCCGAAAGAATAAAAAAGTCCGGGAGCTAATACTTCCGGACTTTTCTGTCTTATGCAGACTTTCGATCTCAAAAGAGTTGATTAAGTTGATTTAGTTAAGTGGTTGATTAAGTTGCCAGCAAAAACCACTCAACTTAATCCAACTTAATCCAACTCAATCAACCACTCAACTAAATTATATCTTCCCAAACAATTCTGCCAGCTTATCCTGCAAATCGAAACCATGCAAGTTTTTGGCAATGATCTTTCCGCTTGGATCGATCAGGAAATTTGCGGGGATACCGCGCACTACATATAAATCGGCAGGCCTGCTTTTCCAGAATTTGAGATCGGATACTTGAGTCCAGGTCAGATGATCCTTATGAATAGCATCCAGCCATTTTTGTTTGCCATTTGGCCTATCTAATGAAACGCCGAGAATCGTAAAATTTTTGTTTTTGTACATGCCATAAGCCTTCACCACATTAGGGTTTTCCCTACGGCACGGGCCACACCACGATGCCCAGAAATCAACCAGCACATACTTGCCACGGAATGATTCAAGGCTAACAACTTTTCCAGCGGTATCAGCCTCTGCAAAAACAGGGGCCATTTCGCCAAGAGCCACTGCTTTCAGTTTCGGCAGTCGATCGCCAAATTCCTTTCCGGCGTCTGATTGTTTTATTTCAGGTGTGAGACTTCCATACAATGGAGCTATATCACCATAATCAGCACCGGATGCAGTATACATTTCTAACGCCATGATGCTGATATAAGAACCCGGGTGTGATTTTATGAAGCTGGCATTTACCGCATTTGATTTAGCGTCAAGCGCTTTTTGCTCTTTGGTAATCGCTCTTTGATAATCTTCGGAGTTTTGCTGCTCAGGAGTTTCAGCTTTCACCTTTGCGTCCAACGCATCCTGTTCGTCATTGATGGCCTTATTCAGTGCATCATATTCGGCATTTTCCTGGTTAGTTTTAGGGCCGTCGACTTTAGCCTCAGCTAATTTACCGGTACCATTTACATTGATCGTACCTTTTTCCAGGTAGACGGATTTATAGTCTTTATAAACCACACCCCCAGCGCCTTTCTCATTCAATACCAGGTAAGCACTTACAGGAACGGCACCTACAGCACCGGAGAATTGGAATTCGCCGTTTTTGAGTGTTACAGAATCAGTGGTAACCTTGTCCTTTATTTGATACTGAAGGTACATTTTAGCAGGTGAGCTTAAATTGCCCACTTTACCTTGCACCATGTATTTACCATCCTGGGCAAAAGCTATTGCAGGTAATAAGGCAACAGCCGCTGAGATCAATTTTTTCATTTAGCGTTATTGAGAACTCAATATTACAAATAAATTTTCTAACCTGATCTGCCGTCAACAATCAATCATAGCAATCGCTTTTAAAAGTCGGGCGTAGAGATTTAGGCTAAAGCCATTTTTATTATTGTACGCCAACCGTTGGCTGAAGCCAAACGGCAATGAATTTTTTCCTTCATTGCCGTCCCATTTATGGGGCGGAAGTATAACCTTATAAAGGGGCTTTAGCCAAAACTGCCGATGAGGCTTTTAAATTATTCCCCTGCCAATCAACGCTATGCTATCTCAATACTTTTTGCAGTTCGGCTTCCAAATCATCGCCACGCAAATCCTGAGCTATGATTTTCCCGGTTGGGTCTATCAGGAAATTTTTAGGGATGCTTTGCACAAAGTATAATCGCGCCACGGCATTATTCCAGAATTTAAGATCAGACAGTTGCGTCCATCCGCCCAGGTGATCGCGTTTGATAGCTTCCAGCCAGGCAAAAGTACCATCCGGTCTATCCAGTGAAACACCAATTATTGTGAAGTTTTTGTTCTTGTATTTATTAAATACATTTACCACATTCGGATTTTCCTGACGGCAAGGGCCGCACCATGAAGCCCAAAAATCAAGCAAAACGTATTTACCTCTGAAAGACGAAAGCTTTACCGGGTGGCCTAATGTATCCGCCTGCACAAAATCAGGTGCCATTGCACCGTTAGCAGTTGCTTTTAAACTTTCAAGGGAACTACGCATTGAACGGGCGGTTTCTGTTTCTTGCAACTCTTTTGAAAGGCCATCTAAAACCGGCAGCAATTCGTTTGGATCAGGCGATGGGCCGCCCAACGTACCGACAGTCAGCAGACTTAAATAACTATTCGGATTTGACAGTATAAAATTCTTAAGTTTTGTGTGATAATCTGCCTGAATAACCTTCAGTTTTGCTTGTAATGCATTTTGATCAACCGGCTTATTGGCATTTGCAGGATCATTTACAGCTTTTACCTGCTCAGTCATCAGTGCATTTGTCTTGTCGCCTGCTTCCTGGTTAATAGCCAAAAGCTTTAAATACTGATCATTTATTGGCGAACCGACAATTTTAGCTTTATAGGCCGAATCAGGGCTTTGCATATTGATTGTACCTTTATCAAGATAAAATGCCAATTTATCTGAATTCGGACCTATGTCCAGCTTGTTCACTCCTACCCCTTTGAAATCAATCACCAAAATGGCCAGCGACGGATATATCAGGTTGCCTTTAAATTCAAAATTGCCATTAACTGCCTGAGCGGAATCAAGTATTTTATTAGAGCCCAACTGATAACCTAAATAAATTTTGGCGTTAAGATTACCAAATTTTCCCACTACGTTAAAAGGCTGCGGAATTTGCGCAAATGCCAGAACCGGCAATGATAGCAGAAAGCAAAAAAATAATTTTCTCATTTAATATTTATAATGATGTTGTTAACGTATAATCGGCTAATGAATTGTATGTCAGTTTAATTTTTGATAGGTGCGCCACCAAAGGTCGGGCATTTCGCCTGCGACGGCTGTTTTATAATCATCATAACGGCAGGGCACCAGGTGAAAGCGTTCATTCATCGACCCTCCGGTTGGGTAGGGCACCTGCATCCACCAACGGTCTGATTTTTTGCTTTTCACAAACACTACTTCATGGTCGTCGTGTTTTAAACTCGTTTTATAGATCAGGTATTGCGATTTGGGATTTAACGGAAAATCTTTCTTACGGTTATAAAAACCATCTATAAAACACCAAATCATCTCGGCCAGCAGCGTGGCAGTCTGACCGTTATTATCATAAGCTGGGTTAAACTCATAGAAACCTATCGAGCTCAACTTATCATTAAACCCGGCGTATCGAGCAATCTGACAAGCTTCCTCGCCATAAAAGCCATTTGGCGTGGCATTTGCGTTTCCCACTGCATCCGACGAACGGATAGCCCCCATGTCAAAGCTGATCATGCTGGCATTTCGGATGATCGGCTCAGTCACAGCTACCTGTCCGCTAAGCTCACCCAATCGGTGCACATCAAAATATAGCTTATCCATTACCCGCAAACTTTCCTGGCTGGAAAAGTAGGTTTGATAGCCGAGGTTACTGAAATTAAACAGATAATTCGGTTCGTGCAGAAATATTTTATTGAGGTATGAAGTTGATGTGGTTTCCAGGCTATCGGCCTCCCCGTCTTCATCCAGATCAAAGCGAGGGTCAATAACTACAAGGTCCACCTTTTGCTCCAGTTCCTCATAGGCCATATATTGGGCATAAGTGATATCTTGTCCCCCTCCGATTATAATAGGGAGTATATCTTTTTTAATCAGTTCACTTACCACAGTTTTCACCGCAAAGTAAGTATCTGTTATGCTTGCTCCCTGGCGGATATTGCCCAGGTCGGCAATTTTAGTTTTATAGGCGCCTTCAAAAAGCAGGTATAACTTTTCGCGCACATAATCCGGCCCTAGAGCGCATCCTGAATTGTTTATAGCGTGGCGATCATCTTGCACACCGATGATAGCAATATCTGTTTTCTGTTCCAGATCTGGAAAATCAACCGAAAAATGCGTGATCTTATCCCCTAAGTTGCCAGAGTAATAGCCATTCTTAGGTGCCATCTTTTTCAGGTCAATCGGCGCAAAAAATTCAGATAAAGACATATTGATGTACTGATATGCAGATGTGCAAATGTGCAGATTTTTTTAATATATCTGCTCATCGGCACATTTACCCATTTGCACATCCGCACATTTGCACATTTGCACATCTGCGCATCTATCTGCACATTTGCACATTCACGCATCTGCACATTCAAAAAGATGATACTGGTTACGGGCGCAACAGGTTTTCTGGGTTCTGAAGTGGCTAAACAATTAGCCGAACAGGGCAATCATCTCCGTTGTACCAAACGGACGACTTCAACTATACCGGCATTCCTTTCAGTTTATCAAGAAAATATAGAATGGGTTGATGCTGATCTTTTGGATATTTTCTCATTAGAAAATGCGCTTGAAGGCGTAACGCAGGTTTTTAACTGTGCAGCGTGGGTATCGCTACGTCAGGCCGATAAAAGGCCGATGATCTATACCAACGTGACCGGCACTGCTAACCTTGTCGACCTTTGCAGGCAAAATGCAATCCGTTTGGTGCATGTAAGCTCCGTTGCAGCCGTTGGCGATACCAAACCCGGTGAGCTGATCACAGAAAATCATCATCTCGATCAATCAACCGAAACTGATGGGTATGCCATTTCCAAGCTGGAAAGCGAAATGGAAGTTTGGCGCGGCATTGCCGAAGGCCTCGATGCCGTAATTGTAAACCCATCTATCATTATTGGCCCTAATGCCGGAACAGAAGGCAGCGGCGCGTTGTTTAAAACAGTTCGTAACGGTTTGAAATTTTACACCCTGGGTACCGGTGGATTTGTTGATGTAGAAGATGTTGCTAAATGCATGATAGTGCTTATGAGTGGCAATATAAAAGGAGAGCGTTTTATTATCAATGCCGAAAACCATGATTATAAGAGTTTGACCACAGAGATAGCCAATGGATTTGGCATAAAAGCACCATCCAGCTTGGCCAAACCATGGATGATGGAACTGGCCTGGCGATTTGCTGCTTTTGCAGGAGCTGTAACACGCAGTGCGCCTTCAATTGATAAAGTATCAGCCCAATCAGCGTCCCTTACCAAAAAGTTTGATAACACTAAAATCAAAAAAGTGACAGGCATTGAGTTTAAGCCATTAAAAACCTCCATAAAAGAAGTGTGCGAGGCTTTGAAAACAACCTGAATTTTCCCTGAAACTTTTTAATTTAGCTGATATACTTCGCGTTTATGAGAAGATATGTTTTAATACTCATATTGTTTTGCTGTAGCTGCACGAACTCAGAACTGCAATCAAAGGCAGAGCAGACAGCTGAACATTATGTAAAGAACAGATTAGGCAATCCCACATACTTTAAATCGGTTTCTTTTTCTGCGCTGCAAAAAAGGCGCTACACTACTTCACTTGATACCTCACTTAATTCTGCCGGAATAAGCTCCGAAAATCGCACACGAATGCAAAAATATGTGGATAGCGAAAATGGTCAGCGCCCCGATCTTGCGGTAAGCAATGAAAAAGATGTATATAACATTGAACACAATAAATTGACCTACTACCTGCTTATTTATTCATTCAGGACGGATTCGGCAGGGGTAAAAAAACTGATGAAATACAGGATCGAATTAGATACAGCCTGCAATATTATCAATGCGACTGATATTACCAGCGCCAGGGTTAAAGAGCAATAAAAAAAGCCTCTAACTAAAGTTAAAGGCTCAACAAATATTTTATCATCCTGGGCTTATTGCTGTATCATCCGGATCAGTCCGTTACCTGTATCAACCACAAAAACCCTTTTGTATTGATCCACTACTACACCTTGCGGATTATTAAAAGATGCCGAGGTTAGCGCTCCGTCTGTTGAACCGGGGGAGCCAGTTCCGGCGAGGGTAGTAACAGTCCCGTTAGGGCTAATTTTACGAATCAGGTTGTTATTTGAGTCTGCTACATACAAATTACCATCTGCATCCACAGCTATACCAAATGGGCCGTTGAATGATGCAGCCGGGCCAACCCCATTTTGAGATCCGGGGCTTCCACTGCCGGCAATGGTAGTTACTACACCTTGTGAATTGATTTTCCGTATTAGGTTATTGCCCGCATCAGCTACATATACGTTTCCACTTGAATCAATTGCAAGGGCGTGTGGCTGATTAAACTGAGCCCCTGTGCCGGTGCCATCTTTTGATCCCCGTACGCCACGAGTTCCGGCAAATGTAGTTGCTAAACCCTTGTTTGTAATCTTTACGATTACGCTATTCCCGTTGTCGGCTACATATAAATCACCGCTTGCATCAGATACAACACCCGTAGGCCCACTGAATCCCACCAGCACGGTGGTAACAACACCATGGATATCAATTTTACGAATAGCTGAGTTACCCATGTCTGCCACATACACATTACCGGCGTTATCAACACCCACACCACTCGGGAAGTTAAAGCTAACCGAGTCTTTTTTATTGGAAGAACCTGAGGCACCGGTTCCCGCGATGGTATTAACCACACCCTGCGGCGAAATTATACGTACAACGTTGTTTTGCTTATCAGCTATAAATAAAAACCCACTATGATCGATCACTATGCCCGAAGGATAATTAAAGCTGGCGAAAGTTTTGGTGCCATCTGCAAATCCTTGTGTCCCGCTTCCGGCAAAAGTGGTAACAAACGGTGTATGATCGGTTACCACAGGCGGGTTGAGCGTATTGTCATTCTTTTTACTGCATGCAGAGAGAAACACGCCCAGCGATAAAAATAGTATAGTAGAATATTTTTTCATATCCGGAATTTTGTTCATTAAAAGGTTCACAGTTTAATTGGTTTAACGCAATAAAGCAATTATAACAATACTTACGTTCTATACACAATAAACGCTACTCATTAGATAATATTTTTACAACGCTCAGCGCATATCACTGTAAACCTTATAAAAGAATTGTTAAAACATATGCGATCATTAACATCCGCAAACTCTATCAACAAACTCAACATTTTACTATGATGGGTCGAACAAAAATTGCACATTTGCAGACAAATGGACCAGTACTTTATTATCGATTTCGATAGCACATTTACACAGGTTGAGGCATTAGACGAGCTTGCCCGCATTTCGTTAAGAAAACATCCCGACAGAGAAAAGATCTACCAGCAAATTGATGAATTTACCAACGCCGCTATGGAAGGACGCATTCCGTTCAGCGAAAGTCTTGAAGGCAGGGTAAAATTATTGCAGGCCAACCGCGATCACCTGAAACAACTGGTAACCCATTTAAAAAAGAAAGTTTCTACCTCATTCTCGCGCAATAGCGCTTTTTTTAAGCTGCACCAAGACAACGTACTGATCGTTTCCGGAGGCTTCAAAGAGTTTATTACGCCTGTTGTAACCGAATACTTCATCAAAAAAGAAAATATCTACGCTAATACTTTTGTGTTTGACGAGAATGATAATATCATAGGGTACGACCGCGAGAACCCGCTTTCACAAGAGGGAGGCAAAGTAAAACTATTGCGCCAGATGAACCTGCAGGGCGAGATATTCGGGATTGGCGATGGTTACTCTGATTTCCAATTGAAAGAATCGGGCCTGATCAAAAAGTTCTTTGCCTATACTGAGAATATAGAACGTAAATCGGTAGCCGAAAAGGCTGACCATATTACGCCAAGCTTTGATGAATTCCTTTTTATCAATAAGCTTCCCCGCGCCATTTCATATCCTAAAAATCGCATCAAATGCCTGGTAGTCGGCAATGTCGGCGAAGAAGCGCTGGAACAGATGCGCAAAGAGGGTTACGATATACGCCAAAAGGAGACCATAGAAGACAAATACCTGGAAGAAGCAGGGGTGCTGCTTTGTGATGCCGAACATCAACCTTCTGCAGAACAATTACAAAATGCAGAAAGACTGAAGATAATTGGTTGTCTTGGTAAAGTTGCCAGCAAAAAGCTGGCTGAAGTTGCCTGCGAAAATGGTATCATCATTTTTGACGATCCTAAATACAACCCACGTAATGTTGATTTTATTCCTAAAAGGGTAATCGCATTTATGAACGAGGGCAAAACCCACATGAGCTGTAACTTCCCCGACCTGCAGCCGCCACGTAATGATAATGCCCATAGGTTGATACATATCCACACCAACGTACCTGGTATCCTGGCGCAAATAAATGGCGTATTAGCACGGCATAACATCAATATCGTAGGCGAGTTCCTGGTAACCAATGCACAAATAGGCTATGTAATTACCGATATTACAGCCGGCTATGGCAAACATGTGTTGAATGAATTGAAGGCAATTGATCATACGATAAAGTTTAGGTTGTTGTACTAGTCGGGAAGTCCGAAAGACCGGAAGTCCGAAAGATTTTTTTCTTTCCGACTTATGCGGACTTTACTGGCTTTCGGACTCACGCAGCGGCACCACCAATACCGGCACCTTCGAATGCCTCACCACATTCTCAGCAATACTACCCATAAACAAGCGATCGATGCCCGTACGGCTGTGTGTACCTACCACGATCAGATCGGCGCCAAATTCTGCACTACATTTTAATATACCGTCTGCGGTAAGGCCGTACTCGGTAAAGTTGGTTATTTTTAACTCCCTGGCGTATTGTTCCTGAATACGCCTTATCGTATTTTCAGCTGCTTCTTTTTGAATGCGTACCATCTCTGCCTCATCTACCATAGAAACGTCAGTAGAAATTCCTGTGATAGAATCGCTGCCTGAAGTTGGTAAAATAATCGGCTCGATGATATTTACCAGGCCAACTTCGGCATTACAAAGCCGGGCCATTTCAAATCCAAATTCTGCTGCATGATCGGCATACCGGCTATCGTCAACTGCAATCAAGATTTTGTGTATCGCCATGATAAATACCTAACTATAAATATAATGCTTTTGTTTCTGTATTTGCCAGCTTTATTACCTTTGCCGGATAAACCAATTATAATGAGCATTAGCCCCGAAATCGAATCTCGCCTGGCATTGTTGCAGGAAAAGTATGAAGCTATGGGCCAGGATATGATCTCCTACCTGGATGGTTTGCTTCATGCCGACTTTCTGACCTACTGGGACTATATTCACCTGGATACACTGCTGAGCCTGCAAAACCCTAAAACGCCTTTCCCTGACGAGGAGATATTCATTATGTATCACCAGATCACTGAGCTTTATTTTAAGCTGGCTTTACATGAGTGCAAGCAAATCACAGAGAAGGAAATATTGACTGCGGATTTTTTTAAGGCAAGAATACGACGCATCAACAGGTATTTTGATGCGCTCATTGAGTCATTCGAGATCATGGTTGACGGAATGGAAAAAGAACAGTTCCTGCAATTCAGGATGTCGCTATTACCAGCCAGTGGTTTTCAGAGCGGGCAATATAGAATGATTGAAATCTACTCGACAGATTTCATCAACCTGGTAGCAAGGGATAAACGTGAGGAACTACGCAGCTCGTCAATCGAAGATCAGTTTGAATACCTGTACTGGAAATTTGGTGCGACCGAGTTATCAACCGGTAAAAAAACACTGACGCTAAAGCAATTTGAGAAGAAGTACTCCAAATCCTTTACCGATCTGGCTAAAGCCACTACCAGCAAAAACTTTAATGCGCTATTGCAGCAATTACAATATGAGCAACAATCGACAAATGAACTCGAAAATGAGCTACGCCAACTGGATGTAAATGTAAATGTGAACTGGCCGTTATCCCATTACAAATCTGCAGTGCGCTACCTCAACCGCGAACCGGATGAGATAAAAGCTACCGGTGGCACCAACTGGCAAAAATATTTACCACCTCGTTTTCAAAAGCGGATATTCTATCCATCATTATGGACTAAAGAGCAGGAAGATAATTGGGGAAAGGCCTGGGTGGAGGATGTGCTTGGTTTATAGTAGTTTGCAGTTATTAGTTTGCAGTGGGCAGACGTTTATTTAATTAAAATTTTAAACTGCATGCCGGAAACAGCTGACTGCCAACTGAAAACTGTCATAAACAGGTTATTTTAAGCTGGTTGACCTTAAGTGAGGCAAAAAAATCCTATCTTGCCACTTTCCACATTTAATACCTAAGGATATGACTGAGACGCTGGACATTAAGATCACCAAAACTACCAATTCCCGTTTGTCGCAAACGGATTTTAGCAACCTGCCATTTGGCAAAATCTTTTCAGACCACATGCTGGTGGCCGATTATGCTGATGGCGAATGGAAGAACTTTGAGATAGTCCCTTATGCTGAAATTGGGTTGAGCCCTGCTATTTCTGCCTTGCATTACGGACAAGCTTTTTTTGAAGGCATGAAAGCATACAAACATGCTGATGGTAAGGTCTCTATATTCCGTCCGGATAAAAATGCGGAGCGCTTTAACAAATCGGCAGAACGTTTGTGCATGCCTGAATTGCCTGAAGAAATTTTTATTCAAAGCATTGCAGCGTTGGTTGATCTTGACCGCGACTGGATCCCTGGTCAAGCAAATCAATCTTTATACATCAGGCCGTTTATGTTCGCTACTGATCCATTTTTGGGCGTAGCACCATCATCTACTTATAAATTTATCGTATTAACCTGCCCGGTAGGCCCATATTTCTCAAAAACCTTGAGAGTTAAAATCGAAACCTACTACACCCGTGCCGCCGAAGGCGGAATGGGCTATGCTAAATCAGCAGGTAACTATGGTGGCGCTATGCTGCCTTCGCGCAAAGCTGTTGAAGAAGGCTTTGACCAGATCATCTGGACTGACGCCAAAGAGCATAAATACATCGAGGAAATGGGAGCCGCTAACGCAATGTTCGTACTAGATGGCAAGCTGATCACCCCATCTACTGACGAGAATACTATTTTGAAAGGTGTTACCTGCAATACCGTTATGACCCTGGCTCGTGATTGGGGCTTCCCGGTTGAACAACGCCGTATTTCAGTAGCCGAAATTATAGAAGGAGCTAAAAATGGCAAGCTGACTGATGCATTTGGTGCAGGTACTGCTGCTACTAT
>JAFAKI010000248.1 GCA_019235595.1 Mucilaginibacter sp.
TTAGTAGCAAATGAGTAACGATTTTGTTTCTATTGTTACAACCCCTTGATGCAGGAGCCATTTCAGGATGTAACGCAGGCTCGCTTAAAATATAAAGCTTATCTTTACCCCATGCGCAAAGGTTTGGCCAGGTTGTTATTAATACTCTTTCTCCTATCGGTTATTTATCCGGTTGGATTAAGTGCGTCCGTACTGAAGGCCGGCGAACAACAGCGAGATACAGATGTGCAGCTTAAAACCGCCGAACACTTCTCGTCAACCGCAAAAATACTTTCGCACACCAATGCAATTGATTTTACCGCCTACGGCAAGATAAAACCATTGTGGACCGGCGATATGCATACTTCGGGCGAAGATGGTACCATCATTTGCCGTAACCTGTTTATTCAAAATAGCAGGTCGGTTATTTATCGCCAGCAATTATTCAAACGACTTTTGTTTCCCTTCCATTTTTTTGGTTAAACTCTGTTCGCTTCTTAAAACGATGCCCTTCATCGTAAATCACAGATTTTTTTAACCATTAAAATTAAAACTCATGAACCATGTTTTCGAGAACGCCATTATTGTGGCCGTTCTGTTAGCCGTTATATTGATACCTGTTACTATTGTTGTCATCAACTCAAGTAAGTCCAAAAAGAAAAGAATCAACAGCGAGCTAATGCAGGCTGAAAAAGATTTAAAAGCAAATTTCAACCATATCGATCATATTTACTCATCTGTTATTGCGATGGATGAGGAAAAAAAGATCATCATCCAAATGAATCTGGAAGACTATGGCCGACAGCTGATCGATCTTAAAAATGTTACCAGTTGTAGCGTGGAAGAAAAGAAGCAGGGGAACGCCACGCTATTGCTGCAATTGGCCCTTCGCCTCAACAACCAGCGTACGCCACATTATATCGTTCTGTATAAGCAATACATTGATAAAGAATCGCACTTAAAAAAGCTATTCAAAACTGCTACTCAATGGGAAATAATGATTAACAGGGCCATTGCAGTACCTGTATAATACAAGTATGATCCCTGCACTACTGCGGGGATCATACTGTTAATAGTTATTCAAAATCAGATTATTATGAAAAGATTAAAAATGATTTTAGTGCTCGGGGTGCTTTGTTCTATCATGGCTTGTAAAAGAAGTAATACCAACCGCTACCCTGCCAATGAAGAGTGCCATAACCTGAATTTGTCTATCAGTCAGCTGCATCCGCATGAAAGGGTGGCGCTTTTATATGATACCCGTTTAGTTTTACGGCACCGTGTCGACTCTGTCCATGATATTGACCTGAACAAGGATTTTTGTATCAAATACAGGGACAAAGGCACCTTGAGGTTAATTATATGGGCGAATAAAAAAGCCCTTATTGATACCAGCATACTGATTGAGCGACCCAACTCAGGCTATAAACTGATGGTGAGCCGCCCTCAGATGGCTATAACTTTAACGCCGGATATTACGGCTGATAATCTTTAACTCAAGGCTTTTTAGTCCCGGTAATTCTGAAAAGTCTGCCGGGACTTTAAAGAACGCTCTAAACATTTAACATTAATTAACATAAATTAACGCCCCGACGGTTTCCTTCCTAATGGTTTAGTTATATCTTAGCGATTCCTAATATAACCTTATGAAACGCACCTATCTCCTATGCCTTATTTTTCTTGTCTTTTCTACCTCATTATTTGCTCAAAATAAATACACGCTAAAGGGTGTTGTAAGCGATAGTGTTGAACATGTAAAACTCCGCAACGCTTCGGTTTCGGTGCTAAACGCCAAAGACTCAACGCTGGTAACTTTCGCCCGTACTGCTGAGGATGGTTCTTTTAATATCAACAATCTTCACCCGGGCAAGTTCATTGTACTGCTGTCCTATCCTGATTACGCAGATTACGTAGATAAATTCAGTCTTGATTCAGCCAAACAGGATTTTAATTTCGGGAACCTGCATATGGAATTGAAATCGCGTCTGTTGCACGAGGTAATTATTAAAGGTTCTGCTGCCCAGATGAAAATAAAAGGCGACACTACCGAATTTAATGCAGCGGCTTATGTGACCCAGCCGAATGCCAAAGTGGAAGACCTGCTAAAACAACTTCCCGGCATACAAGTGGATAAAGACGGAAAAATTACTGCACAGGGCCAGCAAGTGAATAAAGTACTGGTTGACGGGGAAGAATTTTTTGGGGATGATCCGACGCTTGTTACCAAAAACATCCGTGCCGACATGGTAGATAAGGTGCAGCTGTATGATAAAAAGAGCGATCAGGCTGCATTTACAGGTATCGATGATGGAAAGAAAGAAAAGACCCTGAACATCAAACTAAAGGCTGATAAAAAGAATGGTATGTTTGGCAAAGCCGAAGCCGGTGATGGAACCGAAAACATTTACCAGGCACAGGTATTATTTAATGCGTTTAAGGCTAAGCAAAAGTTTTCGGTGTATGGTACGCTGGGTAACAATGGTAAAACCGGGCTTGGTTGGGATGACAATCAGAAATATGGGTCAGGCAGCAATATGCAATCAGATGATAGTGGCATGGTTTTCTTTTTTGGTGGCAGCGGAGACGACCTGGATTCATTTAACGGGCGGTACAATGGGCAAGGTCTGCCAATAGCCCGTACAGGAGGCGCACACTACGATACCAAATGGAATGACGATAAGCAATCGCTAAATACTAACTATAAAATAGGTTCGCTTACGGTTGACGGCAGCAACACTAATATCACCCAAAACAACCTGCCGGATACCATTATAAACAGCACTTCGACGCAGAAGTACCATAATTATATGTTCCGCCAAAAACTGGATGCAACGTATAATGTAAAACTGGATACCAGTTCGAATCTTAAGATAGCCGTTGACGGTACTTCAAAGCATACCAACACCGTTGAGAATTTTATAGCCTCAGAATTGCGCAATGATACACTCATCAATAGCAGCAACAGGAACCTCACCAACAACGTGGATCAGAAGCTGTTTAATGCAAGCGCCTTTTATACACACAAATTCAAAAAACCGCGACGTACACTTTCCTTTAACATAGCAGAAGCATTTAATCAAAGCGAAGCCAAAGGCTTTTTAAAATCAGAGGTCGATTTTTACAACCCGCAGAAATTGGTAGATAGCACCAGCAAAATAGATCAATATAAGACCAACAATTTGAAAAGCTCTACCCTGACTACAAATCTAACCTATACCGAGCCGCTTTCAAAATCATTGGCTATTGTTTTCAACTACGGCGTCGGGATAAACGACGCCAGTGCAGACAGACGATCTTTCGACGGATCAAGTAATTACAAAGTGCTGAACGATACATTCAGCAGTAATTATAAACTGAACAGCATTTCAAACCAGGGCGGCGCAATTTTCAACTATAAAAAAGGTAAGACGATCATAAATTTTGGCGCCAAGGTGGCAGATGTCAACCTGGATCAGACTGATGAATATACGGGCCGTGAGTTAAAACGCGACTTTATTAACTGGATGCCGCAAGCTAATTTTCAATACCGCTTTTCGCAACAAAAATCATTCAATGTGGGCTATAGCGGCCGTACTACGCTCCCTACAATCGATCAGTTGCAACCAATAAGAAACAACAACGACAATTTGCATATCATTGAAGGCAACCCGGATTTAAAGCCCTCGTTTGCCAATAACTTCAATGTGTGGTACAATTCTTTTAAAGTGGTATCGAGTCAATATATCTACCTGTCTGCAAATTATTCGTACACCTCCAATCCTATCGTTAGCGATATCACTTATGCTCCAAACGGTGGCAGCATCAGCAAATATTTCAACCTGCAGGGGAAACAAAACTCGAACTTCAGCATCTGGGCCAATTTTGACAAAAAGATAGAAAAACTGGATATGAATGCGGGCGCAGGAGTAACCGCTTTCGGCAATACTTTTTACAACATGGTAAATGGTGTATTGAACCGCACAGAGAGCTATAACTTCAATCCCAGAGTCAATTTTGGTAAATACAAGGAGAAAAAGTTTGACTTTTATCTTTCGGGAGGGCCTACGTATACCATCAGTAAATCGTCATTGCAGCCCAATATCAACAACAATGGCGCGGGGATCAATGCAGATGGCGGATTTAACATCTATCTCCCGGGTAAATTCCAGATAGGTTCCAACAGCAGTTATCAATACACGGCAAAAACCCAATCATTCAATACCGATTTTAGCAAAGTGCTTATCAACGCTTCAATCGTCAAAACTTTCCTGAAGAATGACAACCTGAAGTTTACTATTTGGGGTAATGACCTGCTGAACCAGAATGTAGGGTTTAGCAGAACAGTAAATTCAAACATGATTGTACAAAACAGCTATACGACGTTGAAGCGATACATTATGTTCACAATAGATTATGAGTTTACCAAAATGGCCGGAGGTGCTGCAAAAAAATAGCCTGAAAAATATTACAAATGAGTTCAATACATTTAAATAAAAACTAAAACAAGCTCCCCTCTTGAGAGGGGCAGGGGTGTGTTATATGCCACGCAAGATTATACCGTACAATTCCAAATTAAAGGAGTTAGCCAAAAAGTTGAGAAATGATAGCACGCTTGGCGAAATATTGCTTTGGAAAGAATTAAACAATAAGCAGATGTATGGCTACGATTTCCATCGTCAAAAGCCTTTGTTGAATTATATAGTTGATTTTTATTGTTACGAATTAAATCTTGTTATCGAAATTGATGGTCAATATCATAATCATGAAGAACAAGATCAGGCTGATCTGTTAAGGGATAAAGAATTGGGAAATTATGATTTAACCATTTTGCGATTCACGGAACAAGAAGTAAGAAAAGATATGATTAATGTTCTCAGGGTGATTGAACACCATATTTTAGAACAAGGCCTTAAATCTTCTAATAATGGGAATTTATAGTGAATATTTAATTTGAATAGCATGTTGTAGAACACACCCCTACCCCTCTCAAGAGGGGAGCCTATCGCAAATATTGATTTGAATTTATTTAAAAACTAAATACGAATGAAAAATATACTGATTTACCTTATCTGTCTTTTAGCATTAAGCAGCAAAATATTTGCCCAGCATGCCCATTTCACTACTTCGGGCACTATTGAGTTCGAGCGAAAAACAAATATGTTTGCCATTATCCCTAAGTTGTTTAATAAGGATAATGAAGCCTGGTACACCCCGCTCTACGATGCTTACAAAAAATCACAACACCAATTTAAAGTGTCAAAAAGTGTACTGTCATTTGCCAACAATAAAACATTGTTTACACCTGAGGAAGAAGACGTGACCACAGGTGGGGGGTATTTTGCCAATAGCCCTTTTGCTACTCAGAACAACACCATTTATACCGATTTCGATACAAAAACCGGCATCTTCCAAAAAAAGGTATTCGGCGAACTCTTTTTGGTGAAGGACAGCACCCGCAAAATCAAGTGGAAAATAACCGACGAAACACGTGAAATAGCAGGATATCATTGCCGCCGGGCAAATGCCATTATGATGGACTCGATTTACGTAGTGGCATTTTATACCGCGGATATACCCGTATCCGGCGGGCCTGAATCATTTAACGGTTTACCAGGCATGATACTAGGTGTAGCTTTACCTCACGAGAACCTAAGCTGGTTTGCCACAAAGGTTACCGACATGAGCTTAGCGCCAAATACTGTCGCTCCACCCAAAAAAGGAAAACCATTGGATGGTAAAGGATTTAAAGATAAAGTGCAAGCAGCCTTTAAGGATTG
>JAFAKI010000288.1 GCA_019235595.1 Mucilaginibacter sp.
GCAAAAACTTTGAGGTTCGAATAGTGGGTAGTGATTACCCCCTTAACCTTTTTATTATTCAGCGTTTCAAGAACAGCTTCAGCTATAGGCCCGCCAAACTGCGGATCGGTACCGGTACCAAACTCGTCTATCAGCACCAATGTTTTCCCGTTCGCCATCTCCACAAAATCCTTCATTTTGGACAAATGTGCGCTATAGGTACTCAAATCACTTTCAATCGACTGATCATCGCCAATGTCTACAAATATTTGCTTGAACACGCCTACTGTACTGGTATCAGATGCGGGAATCAACAATCCGGCCTGCGCCATCATCTGTAGCAATCCAACCGTTTTCATACAAACGGATTTTCCGCCTGCATTTGGCCCCGACACGACTACAATACGCGTAGCTTCATCAACATTGATATTTAACGGAACAACTGATTTTTTCTCTGCTATAAAGCTTAGCAGCAGCAACGGATGCCTGGCATTGATCAGTTTTATCTTAGCCTCATTCACTACGATAGGCATTGAAGCCTCTATGTCTATGGCAAACAACGCTTTGGCACGCACAAAGTCCAGCTTGGTTAACAAGCTGTGGTACGACAGTAACAATGGCACATAAGGCCTTAGCTCATCCGTTAAAGCGGTGAGTATCTTTACTATTTCGCGACGGCGCTCAAACTCCAGGTCGCGGATGCGGTTGTTCAGAGTGAATACTTCTTCCGGCTCGATATAAACTGTCTGCCCCGAGGACGATTCATCATGAATAAAACCTTTGAGCTTGCGCTTATTTTCGGCCAATAATGGGATACACAAGCGGCCGTCACGAATGGTCAGTGATCCGTCGGCCGTCCAACCGTTGCTTGCGGCGTTTTTGAATATGATGTCTATTTTTTTCCGGGCTTCCTGCTCGGCTTTGGCAATAGATGAGGTAATGTCTGCCAACTCGCGCGAAGCATTTGGTTTTATCTTCCCTTTCTGGTCAATTACCTGTTCAATCTTTTTAATGATTGATCTTTCAATCGGCAAGTGCTCAAACAATGCTTCCAGGTTAGGATATTGCCCTTCACGCTCATTAAAATAGGCGATCACCGCAAATACGGTTGATAACGAAGCCTGCAACTGGAAAAATTCTTCCTCGGTTAAAAATGCACCTTCAACTTTGGCTTTATTTGCCAGTGATTTTATGTCGAAAAAATGATGAATAGGTAACGCCTCATCATTTTCCAGTATGTTCTTAAATTCGTTGGCCTGACTCAGAAACTTATGGATCTGATCGTAATTATTCATCACCTGTATCCTGTCAACCATTTGCTGGCCCATAACACTCAGGCAATGTGCTTTGATCAGTTCCTTTATTTCGGTAAAGCCAAGCTTATCGACACTATGGGAGGGAATCAGCATGCGTTCTTTTTCTTGGCTTGATATTCGGGTTAAAATTTCTTTTGATAACAGGTTGAACAGGTTGCGCTGTAACCGGTTTGGGTTGAGCTCGCTTAGGCAGTTTATTCAAAGAGTCACTTCTTCTTTTGTTGTCCTTGTTTATTTTATCAAGATTCACTTTATTAACCGAGTCGCTTTTTTGTTTGATATTTAGGGTTATCTGTTCATAAATAGCCTCTAATTTCTCAGGGTTAGCGGCATAGTACTGGAAGCTCTTCCTAAACTGCGCCGAATCAGTATGATATTTTCTAAATACCATCTGATACTTGTCTGTGCCATATTTATAAAGAGAATCGGGGGCCTGCATCACATTATACATACTGCCGTCTACAATATGGATGTCCGTTAACACATTGATCATTGCATCCTGAGCAATGATACCCCTAGGCGCTTTATTTCCACTGCAGGCGGCCAGAAAAATCAATACTGAGAAAAACAGCTTATTATATTTATGCATTCTGTAATTTAGCGGCATTATTGAGCAAAACTACGGATAAATGAGCATTGCGGATAACATCAAACGCTTAAAAAACGAAACGGATACAATAAAAGTACAATTGGTAGCGGTATCAAAAACCAAACCGGAAGAAGAGATAATGGAAGCCTACAATGCCGGTCAGCGGGTATTTGGCGAAAATATGGTGCAGGAACTGATGGATAAATACGAACATCTGCCAAAGGATATTGAATGGCACTTGATAGGGCATTTGCAAAGCAATAAGGTAAAGTACATTGCCCCTTTCATCAGTATGATCCAATCAGTAGACAGCTTAAAGCTACTACAGGAGATCGACAAACATGCCCAAAAGCACAACCGGGTGATCGACTGCCTGCTGCAGGTTTATATCGCTGATGAGGAAACCAAATACGGACTTGGCTTTGATGAAGCTATTGAGCTGTTACGTTCGGAAGAATTTGCTGCTTTAAAAAATGTAAGAATTCGCGGATTAATGGGCATCGCCACTAACACCGGGAACGAAAAGCAAATAAAAGAAGAATTTTACGAGCTAAAAACCTTTTTTGATGGCATAAAACTAAGCTTTTTCAGGAAAGAAAATTCTTTTGATACGCTATCTATGGGCATGTCGTCGGATTATAAAATAGCCATCGAACAAGGCAGCAACATGGTGCGGCTTGGCAGTACCATTTTTGGGCAGAGAGTAATAAAAAACTAACACGATTATAGGATTTAAAAAATTTAACAGGATAATATTTTGTAAAATCTTTTAAATCATTAAAATCGTGTCAAAATCGTGTTATGATAAATTTAAGAGAAGCCATTAAAGAAGATTGCCCGCGCTTATTAGAATTAGTACATGAATTGGCCTTATTTGAAAAGGCACCTGAAGAAGTTACCGTAACATTGCAAGAATTTGAAAATGCCGGCTTTGGTGAAAGGCCAGTTTGGAAAACATTTGTTGCCGAAGTTGATGGCATAATTGTAGGATTTGCCTTATATTACATACGCTACTCTACCTGGAAGGGCTGCCGCATGTACCTGGAGGATTTGATCGTAACAGAAGGGTGGCGGGGCAAGGGCGTCGGAAAACTACTTTTTGATAGGTTGATTGTCGAGGCCCGCGAAATGGGCTTTAACGGCATGAGTTGGCAGGTATTAGACTGGAATGAACCGGCTATAAAGTTTTATAAGAAATACGAAGCCGCCCTGGACGGCAGCTGGATCAACGGGTCTTTATCAAAAGAGCAAATAATGAATTAAAACTATGAAACTAAAGGGTATCCTTTTTGTAATGATCGCATGCTGTTTAGCTTCCTGCAACTGGAACTCATCGGGAGAGGATCAACCTGCAATTACTACGGATACACTGAAATTCACTTACAAACATATCAAGCAAACAAAGGCTGGCTCGCAGATAGATATCTCCTACCCTATTTTTAGAAGTCAACCTGTTTTAAACGACTCTCTGAACAACTATTTAACCGGTCAAAAGAACACTAATCAGAACAATGATCTGCATGCTGTAGTTCTCAGACAAGATTCGAGTCTAACTATAATAGAAATTAACGAGAGCGCTCCAGGCAAAAATACGGTAACTCATTTTATCAATTGGAATACCAAAAAGTCCAAGCCTATTTTACTCAGTGATATTCTGGTCGATCAGTATTCAGATTCTCTAAATAAAGTTGCCGAGACTGTATTCAGACAGAATGAAAAGCTAGGCGCATCGGCCTCATTGACTAGTTACAACTTTAAAACTGGTCAATTTACATTAAACAATAATTACCTTATTACACCTATCGGTTTAAAATTCTTATTCAACGCAAGGGAAGTAAAACCTGGGACTTACGGACAGTTAGTAGTGTTCGTTCCCTATTCACAAATTCTATCATTGCTCCGGCCCAATACGGTCGTGACACAATATCACAAATAATGCTTGTTTTCAAATTCGGAGGCGCATCGGTAAAGGATGCCGCAGGAGTGATCAATCTTTCTAATATTGTTAAAAGATATGAAGGCCAAAAACTACTGATTGTGGTTTCAGCTATGGGTAAAATCACCAATGCGCTGGAGAAACTAACCAAAGCCTATATCAATGGTTCTGATGATCTATATGCGGTTTTTGATGAAATAAAAGACTATCACTTTAATATTGTTAAAGAGCTTTTCGCTCCTCACCATCCGGTTTATAATGAGGTGGCGAACACATTTGTAGAGATCGACTGGATGATAGAAGACGAGCCACATGCCGATCATGATTTTATTTATGACCAGATCGTATCCATTGGCGAATTAGTTTCTACCCGTATTGTTGCTGCCTATTTAAACCAGGCTGGCATTAAGACACAATGGCTGGATGTGCGTGGGTATGTGCATACCGATAATAATTACCGCGAAGGCAATGTAAACTGGGACAAAACCAGGGCAAGTATCAGCCAGGAAATACCTGGTCTGCTTGATAAGGGTATCGTAGTGACGCAAGGCTTTTTGGGCGGGACTTCGGAGAATTTCACAACCACCCTTGGTCGCGAAGGATCGGATTATACTGCTTCTATCTTTGCATCATGCTTGCAAGCCGAGTCAGTCACCACCTGGAAAGATGTTCCGGGAATCCTGAACGCCGATCCAAAGCATTTTGCAGATACTGTCAAGTTTAATGAGCTGACCTATGCCGAGGCCATTGAGATGACTTACTACGGCGCCAGTGTGATCCACCCTAAGACGATAAAACCGCTGCAAAATGCCAAAATACCGTTACTGGTAAAATCATTTAATGACCCGGAGGCTGAAGGCACCATCATTAAAGAGACAGCTGAAACCGTGTTTGAAAAACCAGTGATCATTCTCAAACAAAACCAGGTATTGCTTTCCATTTCAGCTAAAGATTACTCCTTCATATCAGAAGTTCATTTGAGCGAGGTTTTCAAATTATTTGCGCAGAATAATATAAAGGCCAATGTGATGCAAACCTCAGCCTTAAGCTTTAGTGTTTGCTTTGATTTGAACCAGGAACGCTTTGAAAAGCTTTTGGCTGGCTTTGGCCCTAATTTTAAGGTAAAATATAACAGTGAACTTACACTTATTACCGTTCGCCATTATAAACTATACGATTTAAAAGGACTGGTAGAAAACAAGACACTACTTCTTGAACAAGTGAGCAGGAATACGGCTCAGATGGTAGTGAAATAAAATCAACTAAGCAGGTAAGTTAATCCGGCCACAACGGCTGCAATAAATGTATTCAAAAAATTAACGCCGTTGTTTGTCAGATAATGTTTCCGTTCAAACAAAGCACCTAAAACAGAGTCGGATAGATTACCAATTGTTCCTGATAGTATAATGATCAATAAGCTATTATTCCATCCAAAATCAACAGCAGAAATCATTGCAATAATCGCCGACCCGGCTATACCTATCAAAGTCCCTTCCAGACTAATCACACCGTCGAGGCCTTTTGCATCTCTTTTCCAGGAAATGACATTGTAAAATCGCCTGCCATAAACCATACCCAACTCCGATGACAGTGTATCTGCCATGGCAGACGATAAACTTGCGGCCATCATTACATTCCATAGTGGTGCTTTGACAGGTAAAAAATAGCCCAGTGCTCCCATCAGGGCAGCTACGCCGCCGTTAGCTAATACCTGTCTGGCATCTCTTCTTACAGATTGATCATGTTGTATTTTGACCTGCGCTTTCTCTTTTTTCTTCCATATCGTGGCAACGGTGCCCAGTATAAAGAACGCTGCCAGCATGGAGACTCCGGTATATCCTGTACCTGAGAATATCAGCGTAGCGATCACTGCCCCTGTCAATGCCCCACCCACGGTAAGTTTTTTAGTTGTAATACTTGCAATAACAATAGCGATCAGCAGTAAAACAAAAGGAAGTGAATGATAAATAACCTGC
>JAFAKI010000160.1 GCA_019235595.1 Mucilaginibacter sp.
GCTACCGGCGAATGGCTGGGTGCATGGGGATTGACCGAAGCCAATACCGGATCAGATGCCATGCGGATGATAACCACCGCGGTATTAGATGGCGATCACTATATTATTAATGGTGCGAAGAACTGGATCACGCATGGTAAATCGAGCGGCGTGGCAGTGGTAATGGCACGAACGGGTGAAAAAGGAGATTCCAAAGGTATATCCGCATTTGTGGTGGAGAGGGGAACACCAGGATTCCATGCCGGCAAAAAGGAAAATAAGCTGGGCATGCGTGCTTCGGAAACAACCGAGATGATATTTGACAATTGCCGCATCCCAAAAGAAAACCGTTTAGGCAACGAGGGAGAAGGCTTTAAACAAGCCATGAAGGTACTGGATGGCGGACGCATATCTATAGCTGCTCTATCATTAGGTATCGCCAAAGGTGCTTTTGAAGCAGCAGTAGCTTATTCCAAAGAGCGTCATCAATTTGGTCAGCCGATAAGCAATTTCCAGGGGATATCGTTTAAACTGGCGGATATGGCCACCCAAATAGAAGCTGCCGAAATGCTATTGATGCAGGCTGCTGATCTGAAGAATCGCCATCTGCCAGTTACAAAACAAGCTGCTATGGCCAAATATTATGCATCAGAAGTGGCTGTAAAGGTAGCTAATGAAGCGGTACAGATATTTGGAGGTTATGGCTATACCAAAGATTTTCCGGTTGAAAAATATTACCGGGACGCCAAGCTATGCACCATAGGCGAGGGAACATCGGAGATACAGAAGATTGTGATTAGCAGGGAAGCGTTAAGGGGGAGTTGAATGGGTTGATTGAGTTAGATTGAGTTGATTAAGTTAAGATAAACTAAATGACACAACGAATTGATCCAGAAGTATTGAGAGTTGAGCTACGTTATTATATTGATAACGCTTCTGACACAGAATTAGAAGAATTGTATGCCTTTATTAATCCCCAAACACCACGCTATGAATGGTGGAATGATAATGTATTTGTTGATGAGTTGGAACGCAGGTATGCTGATTTGAAGAGTAGTAAAGACAAGGGAGTTTCATGGGAGGAATAGCAAAAACGTATAAAAGCAATGTTAAAGAGAGATAGATAAATAATATTCTTATTCTCCGAACGTTTTAGTCATGCCTAACACATGAAACCTTTTTGTCTTTTTCTGACATTTTTAGCGTTAACAACGGTTTCCGTTGTCCTTTTGGCAGCTAAGCCAAGTAAGCACAATACATTAATTAAATGCGACGACACATCTGACTACAAACTTCAAATTATTGAAAACAAGATATCGCCGCTAAAAGATACTGTCTTCCACGGTAATAAATGTTGGATTACACATTGCCCGTTGGTTTTGACAAATAATTCAGATTATACATTACACTATCTCACGGCAACCGCGTCATGGTGGGATATATACGCGCTGGATAATAATAACTTTGAATTAGCCGCCGACTATTGGGATGTATTTAAAAATGGTATAGAAATAAGATCATTATCTCCCAATCAATCAATAACAGTAGATATTAGGATTATAACTCACAAAGATTATAACCGGGGCGGGAAGTTACGGATCGCAATGAGTGTTCAGAAAGCCGGGCCATATTCGAGCCAGATGTTAAAGCCTAAAACTGTTAACCAAATTTGGTCCAATGAGGTAACTATTCGTTGATTTGGTTATAAAGCAATCTCCGGCCTAAAGAGGCGTAAAAACCCCATCAACCACTTAATTCAATCAACCCAACCAACTATTTAACAAATTCATTTTCAAATTAAAAAAGAAAAACCTACCTTTGTCATCCCACGAAAGGAGGTATATAACGGAATATGATCATTATCAATGTTAAAGAAGGCGAATCATTAGACAAAGCGCTTAAACGCTTTAAGAAGAAATTTGAAAAGACCGGTGTTTTAAGAGAACTTCGTAGTCGCCAGGCTTTCGAAAAGAAATCTGTTACCCGCAGGCACGTGGTTAAACATGCCATATACAAACAAACTTTGAACCAGGAAACTGTGTAATTCTTCCTGAAAGAATTTTCAGTTTTTTTGAATATATATTAAAACTATTTGTACATTCAATTCTCCGTGTGTACAGATAGTTTTTATGTTTTTAGAGCGGTTTATACAATATATTAAATTTGAGAAACGGTATTCTCCGCATACAGTCTCCGCTTACCAGTCAGACCTCGACCAGTTTTTTAAATTCCTCAACGAGCCCGAGCAAACTGTAAATCATCCTGCCGAAATCACCTATCAGCATATCCGCAACTGGATGGTGCACCTGATGGGCGAGATGACCGCCAGATCCGTTAACCGCAAAATTGCTACGCTCCGTAAGTATTTTAAATTCCTGCTTCGCGAGGGTTTGATCGCCGATAATCCTACCTCCAAAATTCAATCGCCCAAAAATGTAAAGCACCTGCCCGTAGTTGTGGAAGATGAAAAGCTGAACGCCATGCTGAACAGCGATGAAGTGTTTGGCGACGACTTTGAAGGCACCCGCGATAAACTAGTGCTCGAGATATTGTTTGGCACCGGTATCCGCCTTGCCGAGTTGGTGGGGTTGAAAGAGCAAGACATCAATATTTACGAAGGAACTATAAAGGTTTTGGGCAAGCGTAACAAGGAGCGCATAGTCCCCATCAACCACGAATTGAATGTGCTGCTGGAGCGCTATATAGAATTAAAGAAAAAGTCAGATTTTCATAACAATTCCGTAACTTTAATCGTTACAAACAAAGGGTCGGATGCGTACCCAAAGTTTATCTATTTAATAGTGCATAAATACCTCTCATATATATCAACCCAGAATAAAAAAAGTCCGCACGTGCTGAGGCACACCTTTGCAACGAGCCTGCTAAACCGGGGAGCCGATTTAAATGCTATAAAGGAGCTCCTGGGCCATGCAAATCTCAGCGCCACCCAGGTTTACACACACAATTCAGTTGAGCGATTAAAATCTATTTACAAACAAGCCCATCCAAAGGCGTAACCAAGGAGGAAAAATGAAAATTACAGTGCAGTCTATCCGTTTTGATGCAGACAAGAAATTATTAGATTTTATTCAGAAGAAAGCCAACAAGTTAGATCAGTTTTACGACAGGATCATTAGTGGCGAGGTTTATTTAAGATTAGAAAACACCGAAGATGTAGCAAATAAAATAACGGAGATAAAACTGACGTTACCGGGAAGTCAGTTGTTCGCAAAAGAGCAGTGTAAGTCATTTGAAGAAGGCACAGACCTGGCAGTTGAATGCCTGAAAAAACAAATAGAAAAACATAAACAAAAGAAAGCAATAGCAGCCGATGTAGCAAAAAAGGCTGTTTTAGAAGCCTCGGAAGAGGAATATGATTGAATATCAGCATTAAAAAAATGCAGAAATCGGTGGGTTTTAAGCCCGCCGATTTTTTTTTGTAAAATTATTTTGACCGGGTTTAAAAATGTGTAAATTTGCAATCCCTTTCGGAGAGGTATGCATCGCGTAAAATCTCAATGAAAAGGATGGTTCTTTAAAATGCAAAATTGAAGTCTTTAATTTAAGCGGGTGGCTTTCAGGAATATTTGAAAGTTTACTGCGACGATTAAGACAACGCCATCACTTTAACTCAGCTGACGGATCCTTTAAAAAAAGGAACGCCGGGGGCGAAAAAAGTAGATAATAAAAGCCTCCTTAGCTCAGCTGGTAGAGCAACTGACTTGTAATCAGTAGGTCATTGGTTCGATCCCGATAGGAGGCTCTGTTTATTTCGAATGTCGAATGTTCAATTTCGAATTTTTAAATCCGAAATCGTAAATCCGAAATCCGAAATCAAACTTGGGGAGATACCAGAGCGGTCAAATGGGACGGACTGTAAATCCGTTGCTTCGGCTACGAAGGTTCGAATCCTTCTCTCCCCACTCTTTTGAGTTGTCAGTGGACAGTTGGCAGGTGAAAAGCTGCAAACCGCGAACTGGAAACGGCAAACTGAATAGAAAGCGGAAGTAGCTCAGTTGGTAGAGCGATAGCCTTCCAAGCTATAGGTCGCGAGTTCGAACCTCGTCTTCCGCTCTGAGAGCAGTTGGCAATGGGCAGTTAGCAGTGGGCAGTCGTATAAACTGCAAACTAAAAACTGGTAACTGCAAACTGAATAAGGTTGGCATTGGGCAGTTAGCAGTAGGCAGTATAACAACTGCAAACTGAAAGCTGATAACTGCAAACTGAATAAGCCGATGTAGCTCAGGGGTAGAGCACTTCCTTGGTAAGGAAGAGGCCATGGGTTCAAATCCCATCATTGGCTCGGCGTATAAAAACGACAATTAAAAATAAAATTAACCTACAAAAGTTTATAAATCATGGCAAAAGAAAAATTTGACCGCAGTAAACCGCACTTAAACATCGGTACAATCGGTCACGTTGACCACGGTAAAACAACCCTTACCGCAGCTATTACCAAAGTATTAGCTGATAAAGGTTTATCTGAGGCTCGTTCTTTCGATTCAATCGACTCAGCTCCTGAAGAAAAAGAGCGTGGTATCACCATCAATACTGCACACGTTGAATATCAGACAGCTAACCGTCACTATGCACACGTTGACTGTCCTGGTCACGCTGACTATGTTAAAAATATGATCACCGGTGCTGCGCAAATGGACGGTGCTATCCTCGTGGTAGCTGCTACCGATGGCCCTATGCCTCAAACACGCGAGCACATACTGCTTGCACGCCAGGTAGGTGTTCCTCGCCTTGTAGTATTCATGAACAAAGTGGATATGGTGGATCACCCGGAACTGCTTGACCTCGTGGAAAT
>JAFAKI010000042.1 GCA_019235595.1 Mucilaginibacter sp.
TCTTTGGCCGTAACCGTACCAGTAATCGTACGGTTTTGTGCAAATACCTGCGTTACGCATAACATCAGAAAGCACAAACTTACTAGTAGAAGTTTTTTCATTTCGTTAATAATAAGATCAGTTAATAGTTAATTAAAGCTAAAAGTAGTATTAGATTATTAAAAAGTCAAATAATTTATTTCAAAAACCTGAAAATTTTTTAAAAAAGCGACTTTCTGGGAAAGTTTTTAATAATTTTAGTACTATGTATTGCATAATACAATTTAAAACATATATCTTTGTTGTATGATTGTTGAAAATACACAAACCCAGATGAGGAAGGGTGTTTTGGAATATTGCATTCTTTCCACCATAGCAAAGGGCGAGATATATGCTTCAGATATAATTGCTGAATTAAAGAAAGCCCAGTTGCTCGTAGTCGAGGGGACTTTATATCCTCTCCTAACCCGTTTAAAAAATAATGGACTCCTCAGTTACAACTGGGTCGAGTCGACTTCCGGACCACCGAGAAAATACTATGTCTTATCGGAAGAGGGCAAAAAAGTATTGGAGCAGCTCGACAAAACCTGGCAGGAACTTGCCTACGCGGTACAAACATCTATCGGAGACAGGAAAGTAAAATAATTAGCAAATCAAGATCATGAACAAAACAATTATCATCAATATAAACGGCATCGTTTTTCATATAGAAGAAGATGCATACGAGGTATTAAAAAATTACATGACGGATGTAAAACGTCATTTTATGAATTCGGACGATAGCCTGGAGATCACCACCGATATCGAAAACCGTATAGCCGAAATGTTTAACGAACTACTGGCCAATGAGCATAAACAAGTTATTGTTGAGCAGGATGTAAAATCGGTTATCGAGCAAATGGGTACCGTGGCCGATTTTGAAAAGTCGGAACAGGATACCGAACCATCATTCGCCAATACCTATTATAATAATGGTGCTACACGACGCTTGTTCCGCGATCCGGATGATCACCTGATTGCAGGAGTATGTTCGGGTATAGCCAATTACTTTGATATGGATGTAGTTTGGATCCGGCTGGCATTTGCGCTGATTGTGTTAGCCGGAGGCACAGGCATTATACTATATATTATATTATGGATAGTAATACCTAAAGCAGTTACCCGCGCCGACAGGATGGTGATGAAAGGTGAAAAACTTAACCTGCAGGGTTTCAAGAAAAACTTTGAAGAGGAAATGGGTTCTATACACGATAATTTCTCGAACTTTAAGCAAGAAGCAAAACCATTTGTTTATAAAACACGCGATTTTATTGGCGACTTCTTCTATCATCTTGGTACTTTCTTTAATGGCGCCGGTAAAGTTCTTTTGAAATTAATCGGGTTGTTTATCCTTTTATCATGCTTTGGCGGATTGATATTCTTTATTGTAGCATTTGTGGCCCTGCTTGGCTTTGGTCAGTTTGCTCCATTCCACGATATGCCTTATGGCTTATTAAGACATCATCACCCTGAATATATTTATACAGCCGGATTCGTAGTTATTACTGTACCATTGGTGAGTATTATCCTCCTTACATTAAAAGGTATATTCAACACCGGATCAATCAGCAGGTCAGCGGGTACAACCATATTGGTTATCTGGTTATTTGCTATAGCAGTTTTTGTTTATGATGTAACCAGGATTGCTGCCGACTTCAGCTCGTCTGCCAGCTACAGCGAAACTATTAATCTGAAACCCGTTAAAAGCAACACCTATTATTTAAAGCTGAACGATCTGAAATATTTTACTGCTGAGGATAGCGCACGTTTGAATATCAAAAGCCTGGCTCCCAACATGAGAATCACGGATGATGAGGATAATGATTTTGCTCATTATCACCAGCGCGTGAATTTGATTATCGAAAAAAGCGATATCGATCAACCTGTATTGGAAGAATCCTATCATGCAAGAGGAAGAACATATGATGCCGCCCTGGCTAATTCGCGCAACATTAAATACATCTTCACGCAACAGGATAGTTTAATAAAGTTTGATCAGCGATTTTATCCAAAGAATGAAGAACTATGGCACGAAGAGGAGGTGTCACTTACATTAAAACTTCCGATGAATGCTAAGATCATTATAGACCGTGAACTGAGTAATATAGCTAATGTAAATGTTAATGAATGCAACGAGCTTAACAAGCGTGACGGCAATAAATTAACCGAAGCTACTTTTATAATGACCGACAACGGATTACAGTGCAAGGTGGATACCCTGGTAACCGACACTGTTTTAACCAAACATCTTTCGAGCGACAGCATTAAAAAGCTAAAAAAATGAAACCGGTAAACAGATACATAAGCCTGCTATTAATATGCGGGCTTATGTTGCCTTTATATGATAAGCATACCTATTATAATACAGGTATAAAAAACAATGCACAAACCAGCAGGGAAAAATTGCAACCGATAAAGGAATCTGACTGCAAAACTAAAGAAGGTAGTTTTTCCTTCTTTAAAGACATTATATCCAATATAGCCCCGGCCTTGAAAAATTTAAAATGACATTTACCGTCAAAAACTGTCCGTTCACCTATGCAAATATCACTTTTCACCGAAAACCCTAAAATCGCTTGTAACCTTCTGCCCCATTATTGCATCTTAATATAAAATAAACAAAATACAGGCTACTACCGCCCGAACCCTATTTTTTGAGGATTTTCAAAAAAAGAGGAATACTCTTTAATGGGATAGGTATTGCCTGAAATTTAGAACTAAAAATAAATAACATCTATGAACACGAACTATTAATACTCCTGTTAACTATTCAAATTTCGGTTAGATAACCGGTAAGCTGAAACACAAATTTATTAACCTTTAAAAAAGAGGGGCGACCTTCTACTGGAAGCCTTTTGCCTGAAATTTTACAAAACGCCACATTATGAAAACACTTATCCATAAAATATATCTCACACTATCACTCCTTATAGCTGTAACGGGTGCCGCTCTTGCTCAGTCATCGGGGCCCTCGGCCAATGTTAGCGGTTCGTTACTCGACGAACAGGGCAAACCCATGATGTATGCTACTGCCAGCCTATTAAATGCTCAGGACTCCACAATAGTAAAGGGTGCCATCAGCAACGAACAGGGCGTATACTCTTTTGACCATATCAAAAAAGGCCGCTATGTTATTAAAGCCAGCACTGTCGGATATCAAAAAGCCGTGAGTCAACCAATTACGGTTGACAATGGATCGGTTACCGTACCTGAATTAAAAATGCTGCCAAATGCGCATAATTTAAATGCTGTTAGCGTAACGGCCTCGAAACCTTTGATAGAAAGAAAAATAGACCGCACTGTGGTAAACGTCGCCAACAGTCCGCTTGCTGCAGGCAACTCGGCTATGGATATTTTGGAGCGGGCGCCGGGTGTGAGTGTCGACAAGGATGACAATATCAGTCTTAAAGGCAAACAAGGTGTAACAGTAATGCTTAATGATAAGCTGACTTATTTAACATCAGCACAGTTAGCCACACTTTTGCGGTCTACAGATGGCAACACTATAGAATCTATTGAGATTATTACTAACCCATCTGCCAAATACGATGCTGCCGGTAATTCGGGCATTATCAATATCAAGCTTAAAAAGAACAAGCAAACTGGCACCAACGGAAGCCTTACTCTAGGAACAGCCTACGGCGCTTACTGGAAAGATAACGAAACTTTGCAACTGAACCACAAAGAAGGCAACCTTAATGTGTTTGGTACATTCAGCCACAACGATAGCAAACGCATCCAGCATATCGACATTAAACGTATCATTACCGATACAGCCGGTAAGCAGACTTACTTTAACCAGTTCAGTCCATTAATTAGTAATAATCACAACAACAGCTACCGCTTTGGGGCAGATTATGACCTGTCACCTAAAAACACCATAGGTTTTGTAATCAACGGTTACTTTAATAATGAAGATGACAGTAATGACAACCGTACTTATATAGGTAAGAACTTTAGTACTGTCGATTCATCATTGCGTACTGTCTCGGGCATTCATCAAACTTATAATAACTTTGCAGTCAACCTTAATGATACTTATAAAATAGATACCGCAGGCCAGCAGATCAGCGCCGACCTGGATTATTCAAGGTTCAGAAATAATTCTAATGCACAATATATAACTGATTTTTATTTGGCTAATGGTGGTATGCAGCATCCCCAAGCCTTCTTAGGTAACCTGACACCTTCCAATATAGATATCCATACCGCTAAGGTGGATTATGCCAAACCGCTGACCAAATCGGTAAAAATGGAAGCAGGTTTTAAATACAGCGATGTAAAAACTGATAACAACCTGCAACAAACCACTGTTCAGGGTGCGCCTGATACCAGCGTTAATCACTTTGTATATGATGAGAAAATAACTGCAGGATATCTTAATTTAAATAAGCAATTTAAAAACACCTCTATCCAGGCAGGCTTACGTGCCGAATATACCCGGTCAAGCGCTGTTGGCGACTCCATGAATATGGTGCAACGCATTCCAAGAAACTATGTTGACCTGTTCCCAAGTGTGTTCATCAACCATACTATTAATGATAAAAATGAGTTTAGCTTATCTTATAGCCGCCGAATCGATCGTCCTCAATATGACAACCTGAATCCGTTTACCTACCACCTGGATCCATATACTTACCAGAAAGGTAACCCATTCCTGAAGCCACAGTATACAAACAACTTCGAGTTTAACTATACCTATAATAAGAGCATCACTTTAACATTGGGCTATAGCCGCACTACCGACGTAATAACCGAAGTACCCGGAACTAACCCCGTAACCAAGGTTGCATTCGTAACGCAAAAAAACCTGCAGGTACAAAATGCCTACAACGCCAACCTGTATGCCCCGTATACGATTACCAAATGGTGGGACGGCAATCTGAATGCTACTCTCTTCTACCTTGGCTTCAAATCAAACAACCTGGAAGGAAGCAACCTTGACAGGGGCCAGACCGCCTACCAGATTAGGGCTACGGAAACATTCAAGCCACTAAACGGATACAAACTGGAGGTAACAGGTAATTATCAGTCGGCACTGACTTATGGTTTGTTTTATGTAAAACCACAATACTCAGTTGATGCAGGCTTGAGCCATTCATTTGCCAACAAGAAAGCCAACATAAAGCTTTCAACCAGCGATATATTCAATACACGCCGCAATGATGTAACCAGCAACTATGGTTCGATCGACTTTGACATTCGCCAAAGACGCGAATCGAGAATAACACGCTTGACATTTACTTACAACTTTGGAAGCACTAAAATAAGGGCCCGCGAACACCAAAGTGGCGCTGACGATCTTAACGGAAGAGTGAAAGGGAATAATTAAGTTGGCAGTTTTCGGTTTGCAGTTGGCCCCATTTCTAAATACATTAAATACAGCCGACTGCAAACTGCCAACTAATCAAGTTTGCGGTGTGCAGTTGGCAGTTGGCATCATTTCGTATCGCAAACTAGCTTCACTGCCCACTGCTAACTAATAACCGCAAACTGACCTCACTGTCCTACCATAAATACCGCGTTACTAAACAGTAGCTTCCCGTTTTGCCAGAAGCTCCGGAAAAGTGGATCGTCTGCCAGGTAAACTACTGATCCCCGTCCAATCGATTGAACGCCAAACAATAAGCCATCCTTTAGTTTCTCTTTGGCTTTTTGACCAACAAAACCTTCTACATAGCCGTTCTTTTTGATGGTACCAACGTTCCAGCCGTCATCACCCAGGTAGCTATATAAAACATCGTTTAATTTTAGGGTGAAGTAATACTTCTCCAATCCAAACCCAAGCGGGTGGGTATTATCCATATCTACCTTATAAATAGCCCCAGGCACGCTTGACCTGATCGCATCATGGTCCCTATCAGCATAAACTTTTAGCATTTCGGGTTTATTCTTTGCGGTATCATGTTTTTCCGTAGGTATATTTTTTATCGAAAAACCCTTCTTATCAACCAGCATGGAAACCGAATTTTCCATGGCAATCAGTTTGCCGCCATCATGCACCCAATTCTGTAGTTTTTCAGTTGGAAGATCATCATAATAACCATCGGGGAAGATGATCACATCAAAATCACCGATGCGTTCGCGGTTAAGGTCATGATATTTAACTATCGTAAGTGGAAAATTAATTTCCTGATCAAAAAAGTGCCAAATCTCTCCCATTGCTTCCGACGAACTACCCTCACCCGATATCAGCAACACCTTTGGCGGATGTAATGATTTGATCACACTCGAACCCAAATCAGCCCCCTTATCTACAAAGCCTGATTTTAATACCGACAAGGTAACATGGCAATCTTTAGCGGATGCAGTCACTTTATCATCAAAATCGCTGGTATTATTGCCTGCCCTGGTAATGATTAACGACCCCGGCGCAAACTTTTGCCCATTTGCTTCAAACGGCGCCTGCGAACAGCGCACTTTTATATTCTTTTTATAAAGCTCGGCTAAAAACTTAACCTCAAAAACCGACTGCCAGGGGGCTACATAAGCATAAGCTTGTTCTTTAGCTATGATTGGAGCGGGCGTTTCAACAGTAGATGGCCTTGTTTCTTCCGGTTTTATAGACTCTTTCAATCCATAGGCTTTTAAACCATAAGCATAAGGCAGCGACCATGCCGTAATATCGTAAGTATTGGAGTCGGCCAGGAAGGTTTTTGGCTCAAGCAACACATGCAGCAATACAGACTTAGGCTGATAGGCATTGATCACGAGATCGTGCTGATCAATATAAAACTCCTTTGTCTTTCCGCTTAAATAATCAAACCCCTCAGCAGTACGTTTACTAACATGCCCGAATTTGATACCATTATTATGTAGCAGTTCGGCCAGCATCAATAGGTTATCCGGATTATCGTTTTTGATGATATAAGTTTTATACTCTCCCGGCGGGTTTGCGCGGCTATTATCATAATATTTTTTAAACTCCGTCAGTGCCTTCGACGCGTTTGCCGAAACAGTCTCTACGGTACTAAGGCTGTTGGAAAGATGGTGGGTAATACGATCAGCCAGAGTCAAAGTATCTCCACTACGTGTGGCTATGGCCAAACCTGCGCCAATTCCGCCCTGCTCGTAAGTCATCCCAATGGAGCCATTATAAATAGGATAGGTATCGCCATAAGATGGGTAAAGCAGGTCAAACTCCTCTTTTGTAAAATACATCCAACCGTTCTGGTCAAAATATTTCGCGTTATTCTTCCCGATAATAGTCTGAAACTCCTTTTGCCATGCGGTAATGTCTTTATGAAAAGGCTCAGCAGCAGGGGCAAAATAATAAGGAGCATTGTAGCCCTGCTCATGAAAATCAACATGCACCTGTGGCAGCCATTCATTAAAAAGTGCCAACCGGGCTTTAGTTTCCTTCTGTGTTTGCCACGCCCAGTCGCGGTTCAAATCGAAATAATAATGATTCACCCTGCCTCCTGGCCAGGGTTCAGAATGCTCGCGCGAAGTAGGATCAGCATTCGGCGTTATACCTTTTACAGAATTATAATAATTGATGTACCGCTCACGGCCGTCAGGGTTAAGGCAGGGATCGATCACCACCACCGTATTTTTCAACCAGGGCTGCGTGCGCTTATTGGCCGGATTAGCCAGTTGGTAAAGCGCCTGCATAGCTGCCTCGCTCGAGCTGGGTTCGTTACCGTGAACATTATAGCTGAGCCAAACGATTACCGGTGCATTACCCAAAGAATTGTTGCCACTGCTCAATCCAGCCAGTGACAGATTATGCTGGCGGATCTCTTCCAGTCGAGCGATGTTTTCATCAGAGGCGACGAATATTGCCATTAAAGGTCGGCCCTCATTGGTGCTGCCATATTGCTGCAGTTTCACGCTTTTGCAAGCCGAAGCCACATATTTAAAATATTCGGCAATACGAAAATGAGGCGTGAATTGAGAGCCGAGTTTGTACCCTAAAAACTCAGATGGAGACTGTAATTCCTGCGCGAAAGCGATACAGGCAAAGCCAAGGCAAAGCAGTGATAGAGAGATTCTTTTTAGCATATCGAGAAAGGCTAATCTAAAAATAAAAAATCGAATTGGTAATAGTTGCTTTGAAACCGGAGCATTTGCTCATGATGCTGCAGAATTTTTTGGCTAAAGCCCCTTTTTGCTGCTATATTAGACCGTCCCATAAATGGGACGGCAATGAATTACAACCATTTATTTTTCTGTACCCCATTAATATTTATTCATTGCCGTTCGGCTTTAGCCAACGGTCCACTGCAGGTTGAAAATCGGCTTTAGCCAAAAAACTCTGCGCCATGAATTAAAAAATCAATTAATTATTTGCTATTTCAATTTTGCTAATTATATTAGCAATTAATTAACCTGACCTTTTCACATTAAAATCTGCACCTTTGCATACCACAGCTATGACACCCATACAGGCACTGCAAAAATATTTCGGTTATAACGAGTTCAGACACCAGCAGGAAGCCATTATTCAGCATATCTTAAACGGACAGGATGTTTTAGCCCTGATGCCCACGGGTGGGGGCAAATCCCTATGCTACCAGCTCCCTGCCGTATTGATGAATGGCCTAACCATCGTGATTTCGCCCCTGATTGCATTGATGAAAGACCAGGTAGACAGCCTGAATGTAAACGGCATACCAGCTGCTTTCCTGAATTCAACACAGCTACCAGATGAGCAGCAACGGATAACCGATCAACTTAAGAAAGGCAATATCAAATTGCTTTATGTCGCACCGGAGCGTTTGTTTGGGCGGGGAAGCAACCTTATCAATTTTTTAAAATCGTTACCAGTTTGTTTGATAGCTATTGACGAGGCGCATTGCATTTCGCACTGGGGCCACGACTTCAGGCCCGAATATTTGATGCTGGCGGGATTGAAAAATGAATTCCCGAAAATACCGATTATCGCGCTTACGGCTACGGCCGATAAACTGACCCAAAAGGATATTCTCGAGAAATTAAACTTGAAGAATCCTGCCGAGTTTGTCTCTTCATTTAACCGGGCAAATATTACCTATAAGGTTGTGCCTAAAAAGAACAGTTTTAACCAACTGATCGCATTTTTGGACAAAAGAAAAGAGGATTCAGGTATTATTTACTGTCTTTCAAGAAGGTCGACAGAAGCGTTGGCAGCTGATTTAAAAACCGAAGGATTTGCTGCCGAAGCCTATCACGCCGGTATGGACAATGCTGATAAGGCGCGCAACCAGGAAGCATTTTTAAAGGATGAAGTAAAGATCATCGTAGCCACCATCGCCTTTGGGATGGGTATCAATAAATCAAACGTGCGATATGTGGTGCACGTGGATCTGC
>JAFAKI010000165.1 GCA_019235595.1 Mucilaginibacter sp.
GCAGCTCATCTTCCAGGTGAAGCAATTTTTCGCGTTCGCTTTGTATCATTTTTGAAACCGGTATGCCTGTCCAGCGCGAAACTACGCCTGCAATATCTTCGGCGGTAACTTCTTCTTTCAGCATGCGGTGTTCTTTCTGGTTTTCCAGTAAAGTAGCTTTCAGTTTTTCTACTTCATCCTGTGCTTCTTTGATGCGGCCATAGCGCAATTCGGCTACCTTTCCATAATCACCGGCGCGTTCGGCCTGATCTGCTTCCAGTTTAAAGTTTTCAATTTGTTCAACCTTTTGGTTAATATTATCCACCACATCCTTTTCGCTCTTCCATTGGGCACGCAACGAATCGCGGCGTGATGAAAGATTAGCTATTTCCTCGCTGAGTTCCGCTACCCGTTTTTCGTCCTTCTCGCGTTTGATCGCCTCACGCTCAATTTCGAGCTGCATGATACGGCGATCGAGTTCATCCACTTCTTCAGGCACTGAATCCATCTCCAAACGCAATTTTGAAGCGGCTTCGTCCATCAGGTCAATAGCTTTATCCGGTAAGAACCTGTCAGAGATATAGCGTTGTGACATTTCGACAGCTGCGATAATGGCTTCGTCGCGAATGTGCACTTTATGATGTGTTTCGTAACGTTCTTTTAAGCCACGGAGGATTGAAATAGCATCCTGGGTATCTGGCTCATCCACCAATACCATCTGGAAACGGCGTTCTAAAGCCTTATCCTTTTCCATGTATTTCTGGTATTCGTTTAGTGTGGTAGCGCCTATGGCCCTTAATTCGCCACGCGCCAGGGCAGGTTTCAGGATGTTTGCAGCATCCATCGCACCTTCGCCGCCACCCGCGCCAACAAGTGTATGTATTTCGTCGATAAACAGGATAATCTCGCCATCGGCCTGGGTTACTTCTTTGATAACCGCTTTTAAACGCTCTTCAAACTCGCCCTTATATTTGGCGCCTGCAATCAGTGCGCCCATATCCAAAGAGTACACGGTTTTGGTTTTCAGGTTTTCGGGCACGTCGCCTTTAATGATCCTGAATGCAATGCCTTCGGCAATAGCTGTTTTACCAACACCCGGCTCACCTACCAGGATCGGGTTATTTTTGGTACGGCGTGATAATATTTGTATCACCCGTCTGATCTCGTCATCACGACCAATAACCGGGTCGAGCTTGCCCGATTCGGCGTACTCATTCAGGTTACGGGCATATTTATTCAATGCGTTATAGGTAGCTTCGGCATTCTGATCGGTTACCTTAGTATCGCCGCGTAATTCAATAATGGCTTTTTTAAGGTCTTTTTCGTTTACGCCCATATCCTTCAGCGCAGTGCTGGTTTTACCGCCTGCTGCGAGGATACCCAATAAAATATGTTCTACGGAAACAAACTCGTCTTTAAACTCCTTCAGGTACGATTGTGCCTTCTGTAGAGCCGAATTGGTTTCTGATGAAAGATAAACGTTGCTACCGCTCACCTTCGGGTAAGATGCAATCTGTTGATCCAGGTTGTCGTTCAACCGGTTAAGGTTAACGTTCAGTTTTTTTAATAAATAGGAAATGACATTCTCATCAACCAATAACAAACCTTTTAGTAAATGAGCATTTTCAATTGCCTGCTGCTGGTTACCAGTTGCAATCTCGGAAGCCTTCTGTACAGCTTCCTGTGCCTTTATAGTAAAGTTGTTAAAATTCATGGTAATTGATTATTGTATGTATACTTTATCATCAAAAAAATTGCCATAATAATGAAAATGAAAAAATGTCACGCATGAATGGATTTTGAAGGACATTTTGTCTACTTTTATAACCATAACCGAAACACTTTCAGGCAGTAAACCCCTATTATTCGCTTGCGTATATCCCTAATTTTTATATTTTTGAGTGTAGAATAATTTAATGTATTGAGTAACCAAAACAATCATAAGATCACGGGTAAGACCAGGATTTCGTATCGCGATTACTATACCCTAAAGAATCTTGGAGCTGTCAGAACAGGTAGTATTATTTTCCTGATCCTGAACGTGGTATTGCGTATACTCTACTTTGTTTTCCCCGAAAGCCTTACCAGGGCACAAAACTATCCTGAGTTTAACTATACCAACTGGTTATACATTATCATTACGCCTATTTTCCTGACTTGCAGCTACCTGCTTATCTACCTGTACAGGAAACAAAAGAAGGCCAATATTGTAATGACCGTTTTTATTTTTTTATTCGCCTTGTACATCATCCTGTGCGGCATGTTCTCCAGCTTCATAGCAACCTCTGATCCGCGCAACTCGATGACCATCTATCTTACCGCGTTAAGCATTATCAGCGTGGTGTTTGTGTTTGAATGGGATGAGGCCCTACTACTGGTTTTTATAGTTGAAGGACTGTTCACCGCCTTGCTTTATAACACGCAGAACGAGGGTATGGAGATGATCTATAACCAGCTGATATCGGTGATCATGCTGTTCTGTTTTTATTTTATATCCAGATATTTCTATTCCTATAAGTCGAGCTACTTTTTGCAATTGGTAGATATCCGGGAAAAAAACATCGCCATTGAAAAAGCGGGCGCTTTCAAGAACGAGATACTGGGTATGGTTGCACACGACTTGCGTAACCCGATAGGTGCTATTGAAACCCTGGCATTGATGATGGAGATGGAAGATGTGGACAAGGAAACACGCGAAAACCTGGAAATGATCAAAACATCGTGTATGAAAGCCCGGGGTATTATTGCCGACCTGCTGGATGCGGCCAATAATGAGAACATCAATATTATAGAAACACAACGTACTGAAATGAACTACTTTTTGAAGAACATCATTAACGAGTGGAAAATTCAGAAAGAGGCAAAAAACAACATCGTATTGATAAGTTCCAAAAACCAGGTTTTTGCTCAGATAAACTGTGAAAAATTTCAGCGGGTGATGGATAACCTGATCACCAATGCACTCAAATTCTCCAAGAACGACAACAAGATAGAAATATACCTGAGCGCAAAAAACGGAAGCGCGACGATAGAAGTGCGGGATTATGGTTTGGGTATACCCGAAGACCTGATCCCACATATTTTTGAGCGATTCTCAAAAGCGCGTCGTCCCGGTTTAAGGGGCGAACAGTCCACCGGTTTGGGGTTGAGTATTTCCAAACAAATCATCGAAAATCATCACGGCACCATTGATGTAACCAGCGAGGAGAAGAAGGGATCTACGTTTATTATTAAACTTCCGGTTGTGGATTAAGAATGACACGATTCAAGGATTCGCAGGATTAATTTCTGACGATCTTGTTAAATCAATTAAATCCCTCAATCGTGTTCTGCAATCGTGTCAAAAAACATCTTATTAAAATTCACCAAAAACAATTCTTTTGAGGCGCGGGTACAAGCGGTATAAAACCAGCGTAGAAAATCCATATTGATCATTTCTTCGGTCAGGTAGCCCTGGTCGACGAAGACGGCTTCCCATTGTCCGCCCTGGGCCTTGTGACAGGTAACGGCATAGGCAAATTTTATCTGCAAGGCATTGTAGTAAGGGTTCAGTTTTAGTTCATCGAGTTTGGCTTTGCGGCTTGCGATGTGCTCGTAGTCTTTCATCACTTCTAAAAAGAACTTTTTCTGATCAGCCGGCAGCAGGGCCGGAGCCTCGGAATAAAGTGTATCCATCAATATTTTGCATTCCACTACCGGATCTTCGGCATAATCTATAAACTCCAATTGCACATCTGCAAAACGAAAGCCATACATTTCTTCAAAGCGGCGTACTTTTTTTATCCGCGCGATATCGCCGTTGGCAATAAAACCTGTACTTCCTTCCTCCTGATCCTGCAGCCAGAAATAGTTGTTGCGCACCACCATCACCTGGTCGCCACCGGTTAGTTCTTCTTCGCGCAATAAAATGCGGCCGCGGATTTGACGGTTATACAGGTTGGCATTTTTGTTCGAACGGCAGACGATAAGCGTACCATCGTAGCCGTATTTGTTGTAGGCATAGTTTAGGCCCTCCTCCAGCCGCTCGCCCGTCATGCGGTAAACATCTTTATAGCCTTTGGTGATTACTTTGGGAGTAACGACCTTCCCCTTTCGGATAATGTCCCGCAAAGAGGTTGCGTTAAGCAATATGCCTGAATCCCTTTGCTGGCGAAGCACATCCGTGAGTTCAAAGCTGAACATTTCTAATGCAAACTCGCTCTTCATCAATTTTACATCAAGCGCCGGACTATTATCGGCACCCACAGGGGGTAGCTGAGCGGTATCGCCAACCAGCATCAGTTTGCAATTTTTGGTGTTGTACACATAGCTTACCAGGTCATGGAGCAAAGTGTCATGGGTATTGCCGGCCAGTTGATCAGATATCATGGAGGCTTCGTCAACAATAAACAGGGTATCCGACGCCAGGTTATCCGCCAAACGGAAAGCGTCATCAATATTCATGGCCGACTTGCGCCGATAAATGCGCTTATGAATCGTAAAAGCCTTCCGGCCTGAGTAATTGGTGATCACTTTTGCGGCACGGCCTGTAGGCGCTAATAATGCAGATTTGTAGTTGTAATATTTGAGCGCTTTTACCAATGCGCCTACAACTGTGGTTTTGCCCGTACCG
>JAFAKI010000316.1 GCA_019235595.1 Mucilaginibacter sp.
ACCGGAGCCGTCACAACAGTCGTTTCTTTGTTCTATTATATTAAGGTTCCACTGAATTTATTCCTTAGAAAGACGGATAGAACTACCGGTTTTGCATCAACTAGCAACTATTTATTGGTATCAATTGCAATTATTTCATTATTGATAGTTTGTTTGGGCCTTTTTCCGGATTTTTTTGCTAAATAATTATAATTATCAAAAAATTCGCTCATTTGTTGAGATAATTTGAATAACTTCTCATTTTTTTGGAAAAATTAGTAATTTGCAGCCTGCAAAATGATCCGATTTCTCTAAATTATGAAGCGTTATTTTCCCTTTGCCTTAATTGCAGGCATCCTGATCCTGACTTTTATTTTTCCGTCAGTTGATTTTCACAATAAACCGGGTAATCCCAATTTTAATACAGGTGATATTGCCTGGATGCTAATGTCTACAGCATTGGTGCTGATCATGACACCAGGCCTGGCTTTTTTCTACGGTGGTATGGTGAATAAAAAGAATGTGATCTCCACCATGCTGCAAAGCGTTGTTTGTATGGTCATCATTACAGTGATGTGGGGAATATTTGGGTTTAGCCTTGCTTTTGGGGATACCATAGGTGGCGTGATCGGCAATCCTTCCACTTATTTTATGATGAAAGGCATGCTTGGTAATGCTACCTGGAAACTGGCGCCAACTATTCCGTTGCTGCTATTTGCCATGTATCAGCTAAAGTTCGCTATCATTACGCCGGCGCTGATCACAGGTGCGTTTGCGGAGCGCATTCGCTTCAACAGTTATATCATTTTCCTTTGTCTGTTTTCTGTCTTTATATTTTCTCCGTTGGCACACGCTACCTGGCATCCGGATGGCATCCTGTCAAAATTAGGTGTACTGGATTTTGCCGGAGGAACGGTAGTACATATGTCGGCAGGTTGGGCCGCTTTGGCATCAGCCTTATACCTGAAACGTCGTAGCGAGGCTAACCACTCTCCGGCACGTGTTACTTATGTGATCATCGGTACCGGGCTTTTATGGTTCGGTTGGTTCGGTTTTAATGCAGGCTCGGTATTCGGAGCAAATCACCTGGCTGTAAATGCATTGGCTACAAGTACCACCGCATCGGCTGCCGCAGGCTTAACCTGGATATTTTTTGATATGCTGCTTGGACGTAAGCCATCTGCGATGGGTACCTGTATAGGTGCTGTTGTGGGGCTTGTTGCTATCACCCCTGCAGCAGGCTATGTATCAGTACCTCACTCATTGGCTATCGGTATTATTTCGGCGGTTGTAAGTAACCTGGTGGTTGAATGGCGCACACGTACTTCTATTGACGACACATTGGACGTGTTCCCATGCCACGGTGTAGGTGGTATGGTGGGTATGCTGTTAACCGGCGTATTCGCTCACCAAAATGTGAATCCGGGAAATACCACCGGCGATGGCTTATTCTTTGGTCATACCCATTTGTTTTTTGTGCAATGTATAGCATTGGTAGCGGCATCGGTATTCTCTTTTTTTGGTTCATTGTTGCTGTTAAAAATTACCGATATGATAGCGCCATTACGTGTTTCTAAGGAAGAAGAAACCATCGGTTTGGATATCAGCCAGCATGGCGAGAAGTTATAATAGGATGCTCTCGCATCTGTAAGTAGTCCCGGTTATGATATAACCGGGATTTTTGTTTTAGGGCTTGTTGATTAAATTTATATCTTAGAGATATCAATAACTTTATCTTCTTCCTATGAAAAAATATTTATTAATAGCCATTTTGTCCGGGTCGTTTCTTAGTTCATCTGCCCAAAACTTGTTGGTAGATAGTGGTACGTTTTTGCTACATAAGTTCGCGCAACATATCGGTAAAGAAACATATCGTATCGTCAACAATAAGGACTCAAAAGATTATATATCCGACTTTAAGTTCGTTGACCGTGGGTCGCCCGTCCCGTTAAAGACCGTATTGAGAGTAAATCCCGTTTTGGAACCGCTCGGGCTTAATATTAAAGGTAATGTAGCGCGTTCGGTAACCATTAACGATACCATCAGCATAAAGGGTAATAGCGCGCATGTGAAGGTGGATAATGCGGTATCTGACAAAACCCTGAAACCGCTCACTTTCCCGATAGCAGGTTACGCTCCGGTAATTGTGCAGCAGGTTTTGATCCAATATTGGAAAAAGCATAAAGAGCCGGTTAATATAAACACCCTTCCTGACGGCTCAGTACAAATTCACCGCGACGGAGCTGATACGCTCACTTTTGAAGGTAAACCTTTGATACTGGAAAGATATGCGATAGGAGGATTGATCTGGGGGAATGAATTTGTCTGGACCGACAGACAGGGCCAATTAATTGGAGTGATCACCAACGATGCGGAGTTCGACAAGTTTGAGGCGATGCGCGAAAAATATGAGTCGCTGTTACCAACACTGATAGGCAAAACAGCTACGTATAGCATGCGTTTGTTTACTAAATCAGCCTCAATAAAAACGGTTGCAGATAAAGCGATCGCAATAAAAGGTGGAACTGTGCTGGATGTGGTAAATGAAAAGACAATTCCGGACGCAGTTGTGCTGATCGAGAACGGCATCATCAAAAAAATTGGAAAGGCAGGTGGGGTGACCATTCCCGCCGAAGCAAAAGTGATCGATGCAAAAGGTAAAATGCTGCTACCCGGTTTATGGGATATGCATGCACACTTTGAGCAAGCCGAATGGGGGCCGGCCTATTTGGCGGCAGGTGTAACTACCGTTCGCGACTGTGGTAATGAATTCGATTTTATTAACGCAATAAAAGATGCGATAGACAAAGGTAAAGGCGTCGGTCCTGAAATCTTAAAAGCGGGCATTATTGATGGCAAGGGACAATATGCTTTAGGCGTGATACAAGCCGATACTAACGAGGAAGCTATAAAAGAGGTGGACCGATACAAGAAGAATGGTTTTGTGCAGATCAAAATTTATAGTTCTGTAAAACCAGCCATTGTAAAAGCTATTTGTGATGAGGCGCATAAACGGGGGCTGACAGTTACCGGGCATATTCCAATTGGGATGACTTTACAACAAGGTGTTGATTCGGGCATGAATATGGTAAATCACGTGCAGTACGTGTATTCCATCATGAAGCGGAATAAAGATCGCTCGATCAATTTTGAGGATTCGACCAGCATCGCCGCTATTAACTTTATCAAGCAGCACAATGTAGTAATAGACCCCACTTTAGGAGTGTTCGAAATGAGCTTCAGGAATATCAACGATGATGTTACCGTAATAGAGCCTGCATTTTATACCCTACCGTTACCGTTGCAGGCCATGCTGAAGAATACTGGCGAAGATTCTACCGGTGCGAAGAAATTTAAGCCGCTTTATGAAAGCATGGTGAAGATTGTGAAGAAACTACACAATGCAGGTGTAACGATAGTAGCCGGAACCGATCAGGACTTCCCTGGCTTCAGCGTTCCGCGCGAGCTGGAATTATATGTTCAGGCAGGTTTAACCCCGGCTGATGCCATACAGACAGCCACTATTACTCCGGCCAAAGTAATGAACATGGACAAACGCACCGGATCGATTGATGAAGGCAAAAAAGCTGATATTATTATTGTTGATGGTGATCCACTAAAAAATATTCGCGAGATACGTAATGTAACTACTGTGATTCAGGGTGAACACGTTTATGATCCAAGCACTTTGCATAAACTGGTGGGATTTAGCAAATAAAAGAATATCAATTCGCTGCCGCGAGCTTACAGCTCGTGGTAACAATGGCTTAAGCTTTCAGCTTTAAGATATTGCAAGTTGAAAACTTGCTCATTGCACCCCACGAGCTGTAAGCTCGCGGTAGCGTATAAGAAATCTTTAGTTCACACCCGCCATTCTTTTCTCATTTCGCGGCCCCTCAATTTATTGGCTTCCGCATCATCAAACTCCTCTTTTACTGGGTTCCATTTTAGTGGTCTTTTCAATTCATAAGCTATGTTACCCATGTTGCAAACGGTAGCCGTCCGATGGCCAATCTCCACATCAGCAATTGGTTTGGTGCGGTTTCGCATCGCCTGCAGGAAGTCTTTGTAATGATTTTCGCTAAGGTATACATGCTTCTCGTTGGCGCCTATCGCCTGATCTTTTAATTCCGGCGGAGTAGTTTCCAGTTTGCCGCGTATCACATGTATTTCGCCTTTTGTGCCGACAAAATGGACACCGTTATCACCCTGGATAGGCTCATGTGTCATGGTGATGCCGTTAGCATATTCGTATGTCAAAAACTGGTGGTCTTTATCCGGAGGCGTTACACTGATTGGTCCGCTGCCATCCATATCCAAAGCCCATTGGGCGATATCAAACATATGTGCGCCCCAGTCGGTTACGTAGCCGCCTCCAAATTCTTTATAGTCACGCCAGTGAGCCCAAAAATCATCAGTTAAACTTGGCGCCAGGTTATGATTGTACACTTGCGGCGCATTTGGCCCAAGCCAGAAATCCCAATTTAGGTCGGCAGGTATAGGTTCAGCGGGTAAATTATACGGTACAGGTGGCCCGCCAACATTGACCTTTATAGTTTTGATATCTCCAATGTACCCATTGCGCACCAATTCCACTGCCTGCCTGAACTCCGGCCATGAGCGTTGCATGCTCCCAGTCTGGAACACCCGTTTGTGCTTTCTCGACTCATGCACCATCGCGCGACCTTCTTTTATAGTAAGCGATAGCGGCTTTTCGCAATAAATATCCTTCCCGGCCCTTGCCGACAGAATAGCAATCACCGAGTGCCAATGATCGGGCACGGCTATTACGACGGCGTCTATATCTTTTCGCGACAGCAAATCACGGAAGTCGCCATAAGTAGTACAGCCCGCATATTGGCTTTGCGATGCCTGCGCTGCATAAAACTGGTTTATCTCGCTGGCAAATTGTTTCAACTTACTGCCATATACATCCGCAGCTGCAATAATCTTTACTTCGTTGGTATCCTGGAATGCCTTTTTTAGTCCAAACGCTTGTTTGCCGGTCCCGATAAAACCGATGCTGATCAGGTCGCTTGGTGGAATAAAGCCTTTTCCGCCTAAAACAAATCGCGGAACGATCATAAAGGAGGAAATAACGGTGGCCTGTTTTATAAAAGACCGCCGGTTAATGACGTTTTTGTCGTCTTGTTCATTTTTCATAATTGGTTCGATAAATATTGGAAGGGGCTGGCTAAATATAACTGAAATTAAGAAACCCGTAAGTAATAATTTGGCGACAGATATTGTAAATTAGAAACACCAAATATCCGGTTATGAAACGTTGTCTGCCTGTAGTTATCGCGCTGCTATGGTGCTTGAATTGTTTTGCCCAGAATAAAGATGCTGAGACATTAAAAAAACTGAATGCCGACTGGATCGCATCCTATGTAACCAGGGATACGGCAAAAATGAGCAGGATATTTGGTGATGACCTGGTATTGATAAATCCATCCGGGAAGAAATATCATAAAAAGGATATCCTGAAAGGCGTCATGAATTCCGCGCAGGAGTTTTTATCTACACATGTTGATTCTGTTGATGTCCGCCTATTTGGCAACATTGGGATCGTTAATGCAAAAACTTCGGCGACTGTCAAGGCAGAAAATAAGACAACTACCTCGAAAGTTTGCTACATGGATGTGTACGAGAAGCGAAAAGGCAGATGGTATGCCGTTGCTGCCCATGTTACCTTATTGGACTAAGCTAAACCGGAATCTGCACAAAAAGGTACCTGCTTTTTAAAATTTATCGGGCCCCTAATCGTTTTTAGTGCATAAGCTGTAGTGTTGACAATTCTGTGCAAATATTAATGCAATTTGATGACATTGTTAATTTAAAGTTCCAACATTAAAATTGTACTTTTGCAGCCTCATTAGAAATCATGAGCGATCAGATTAAACATGAATGCGGTGTGGCATTTATCCGCTTATTAAAGCCACTTTCATATTACCAAAAAAAGTACGGCACTGCGCTGTATGGTTTAAACAAGCTTTACCTTTTAATGGAAAAACAGCATAACCGCGGCCAGGACGGCGCGGGTGTTGCTACCATTAAACTGGATATTGAGCCCGGAAAACGATACATCAGCAGGCATAGGTCGATGGCCTCAAACGCTGTGGCTGACATTTTTGAGTATATCCAGAAGAAATTTGCTGATATTCAAAAAGAGCAGCCTGAGAAGCTAGCCGATGCAGAGTGGTTGAAGGATAATGTGAGCTTTACAGGAGAAGTTTTGCTGGGACACCTGCGTTATGGTACGCATGGTAAAAACAGTATTGAAAATTGCCATCCGTTTTTACGTCAGAACAACTGGCAGACCCGTAACCTGGTAATTGCCGGTAACTTCAACATGACCAATGTTGATGAGTTGCTGCAGCAGTTGTACGACCTCGGTCAGCACCCTAAAGAAAAAGCCGATACCATTACGGTATTAGAAAAAATAGGACACTTCCTGGATACAGAGAACCAAGGCTTGTTTGATCAATATAAAAGAGAAGGATTAAATGATAATGTTGAGATTAGCAAGCTAATTGCTAACGATCTTGATGTCACCAAGATACTGCGCAGATCGGCCAGAAACTGGGATGGCGGTTACACTATAGCGGGTATATTCGGTCACGGCGACGCATTCGTAATGCGTGATCCTTCGGGCATCAGGCCCGCCTATTATTTCCAGAACGACGAAATAGTAGTAGCGGCTTCGGAGCGCCCTGCTTTGCAAACAGCCTTTAACGTGCCGTTTGAAGATATTAAAGAAATTCAACCTGGCCATGCGCTGGTGGTCAAGAAAAGCGGAAAGGTCTCAGAAGAGATGTTCAGCGAACCGCTGGAGAAAAAATCGTGCTCGTTTGAGCGGATCTATTTCTCGCGCGGCAGCGATTCGGCCATCTACCGCGAGCGTAAACAATTGGGCCGCTTATTGTGCCCTCAAATTCTGGATGCTGTAAACAACGATATTCAGAATACCGTATTCTCCTATATTCCAAATACTGCGGAGGTAGCTTTCTACGGAATGGTTGAGGGTGTTCATAAATACATCAAAAGCTATCAGAAAGAACGCCTGCTTAACCGTGACGATAAGATCACTGATGAAGAACTGAATGAAGTATTGTGCCTTGCACCGCGCGTGGAGAAGATCGCTATAAAAGATGTAAAACTCCGCACCTTCATCACACAGGATGCCGACCGCAGCGAGATGGTAGCTCACGTGTATGATACTACTTATGGTCTCATCAAAAAAGATAAAGATACTTTAGTGGTACTGGACGACTCTATCGTTCGTGGTACTACATTAAAACAAAGTATCCTGAAAATATTGGATCGCCTTGGTCCGAAGAAGATCGTGGTGGTTTCATCTGCCCCGCAAATACGTTACCCCGATTGCTACGGTATCGACATGTCACGCATGGGTGAATTTGTTGCTTTTGAGGCGGCTATCAGTCTACTTAAAGAGCAAGGCAGGGAAGATATCATCCTTGATGTTTACCAAAAATGTAAGGATAGCGGTTCACTGCCAAAAGAGCAGGTTGAAAATTATGTAAAGGCAATTTATGAGCCCTTTACTGACCAGGAAATATCTGACCGCATTGCAAAGATCATCACGCCAAAAGAGATCGGCGCAGAAATAAAAGTGATCTATCAGACGCTGGAAAATCTGCATAAAGCCTGCCCTGAACATACCGGCGACTGGTATTTCTCGGGTAATTTCCCGACTCCAGGTGGTAACAAGGTTGTTAACCGAGCATTTGTAAACTGGATGGAAGGGAAGAACCAAAGAGGTTATATGTAAGTCTGAAGTTATAAGTCTAAAGTTGCAAGTCATAATTTATATTGCTAGCGACTTTGGACTTAAGACTTTCGACTCAAGACTTTAAACTCAAGAGGCAAACGGCGCAAACACCCAGTGTGTTACCAGCTTGTCGAATAGGATCAGCGATGCGATAATCAATGCGACCCCGGCAACCTCATTAAGCCGGTGAACAAATTTTACAGATATCCTGTCCCGCAACTTATTAGCGTAGAACGCTTTAGTGGTATCGAGTCCGAATTGAACGATCAGTATGGTCAGGAACATCACCGCGATCTTTAATGACCGGTTAGGAACAGAGTTGATATACAACGTACTGGCTGTACCTACCACAACTGTCCAGTGAAACAGCAGGGTAGGGTTGAGGATGCACATCAGAAATCCTTTTAAAAAATACCCGGTTCTTTGTAGTCGTGAAGGTACCGTATTATTATAATTTACTTGTGACTTTTTGAAGATATAATAAATGCCGAGCGCAAAAAGAATAACACAGCCTACCATGCCTGCGTGCTGTTTATCCTCACTGGAAATATCAAAATATTGTGAACCGAAAAGGATGGCGCCAACAAAAACCACATCGCTGGTTACTACACCCAGGGCCAAAGCGACGCCTGCATGAAAGCCTTTTTCTATGCTCGTTTTTATCAACGCAAAAAAGACCGGGCCTGTCAAAAACGTGAGCACTAATCCTACCCCAATCCCCCTGATTACAGCTTCTATCATTAATTTCTTTAGGCTTTAGAACGTTGGTTACCGTTAGCCGGGAACGAATATGCAATTTTAGTATAAATCAACCAATTTAAAATCCGGATTTATTATTAAAAAAAGTATATGACGATTTCTAAAAAATAATCTTTATGTTAGTGTCTTGTAAACAAAAATCTCCAACCTAAATAACAAATGGAACAAAACAAATCTAAAAGTTATGGCTCCGCGCTGTATACTATTATCACGGTGTTTTTCTTTTGGGGTTTCCTGGCCGCATCCAACGGTATCTTCATCCCCTTTTGTAAAGCACATTTTCACCTTACCCAATTTGAGTCTCAGCTGATCGACTTTACATTTTATGGCGGTTATTTTATTGGCTCGTTGGTGCTTTATTTTGCATCACAGGCTACTAAAGTGGATATACTCAATAAGTTAGGTTATAAGAATGGTATCATTTATGGACTAATTATATCAGCAATAGGTGCGCTTGTGATGGTGCCAGCGGTAAACTCAGGTTCGTTTGGCTTTATATTGAGTGCCTTTTTCGTCATCGCTTTAGGCTTTTCATTACAACAAACAGCTGCTAATCCATTTGTTATCGCACTTGGTTCGCCTGAAACAGGTTCTAACAGGTTAAACCTGGCCGGCGGGATAAACAATTTCGGTACGTTGCTTGGTCCTATAGTTGTAAGTATCGTTTTATTCGGTGGAGCAGGCAAAATAATACCTGCTTCAGAAGTTAAAATTACGGCGGTAAATAATTTATATTATATTCTAGCTGCGCTGTACATTGCGGTTGCGATATTCTTTTGGGTATCAAACCTTCCTAAGGTTACCAGCGATGAAAAAATAGAGGCCAGCCATAAAACCAATTTACCGTTAGGGATTATATTTATTGCCTTCTGTCTTATTCTGGTGGCAGGTCCTTTAACTAATTTGACAGGTTTTCCAAGATGGGTTTTTGTTTATCCTGCTCTAGCAATTATACTGATCACTTTAATGGCATCCTTATCAGCATCCAGTAAAACTAACGAAGGCTGGGGTGCGATGCATTACCCGCAACTAATCTACGGTATGATAGCCATCTTCACCTATGTAGGTGTGGAAGTAACTATCCAAAGTAATATGGGGGCCTTATTGAAAACACCAGAATTTGGCGGATTTAAGGAATCGGAGATCGCTCCATATATCTCATTATACTGGGGAAGCTTGATGATCGGTCGTTGGACTGGAGCTATCGCAGTGTTTAATCTTTCAAAAGCAACCAAAAATATCCTTACTGTAATAGTGCCATTGTTTGCCTTTGGAGTTGTTCTGGGAGCTAACAAGCTTAATGGTGTAGATGTTTCTAATTTGTACGTTTACGTTTTATGTGTGGCTGTATTGATCATTGGTTTTATGGCAGGTCAGCAGAAACCTGTTCGTACACTTGCCATATTTGGGGTATTAGGTATACTGGCAATGGTTGTTGGATTGATGACCACCGGCCGTGTAGGCTTATTGGCATTCATTAGCGGCGGATTATGTTGCTCCATTATGTGGCCATCGATATTTGCATTGGCTATTGCTGGTTTAGGAAAATATACCAGCCAGGGTTCATCCTTTTTGATCATGATGATCCTTGGTGGATCTATCATTCCACCGGTACAAGGCATATTGGCTGATACCAGCGGTATACACCTCTCTTATGTAATACCGGTATTGTGCTTTGCATACCTGGCGTTCTTCGCATTAAAAGCAGGTGCAGTATTAAAGAAACAAGGCATTGATGTAGATAACATGGAAGCCGGAGGGGGGCACTAATAGTTAGAGATTAGAGATTAGTTAATCAGTGATTAGTTAGTCCAGAATCAACTAATCTCTAATCGCTGATCTCTAATCACTATGAAATTAAGTTTCGATCATATTTTTATGAATTTGGCGACCGACCTGGCTAAACGCTCGCACTGCGTTAAGGCCCAGGTCGGCGCCGTTTTAGCGAAGGACACGCGCATTATTTCAATTGGTTACAACGGCCCACCTGCGGGAACCCACAATTGCGACGAGGAATGGCCCGATACCGGCTGCCCAAGAGATGCCAGAGGCAGTTGCTCGCTCGCTCTTCATGCGGAAGAGAACGCTATATTGTATGCTGTAAAAAACGGTGCTAACCTGGAGGGTTCGACCCTATATACAACGCTGTCGCCATGCCTGCCTTGTGCAAGGTTGATCTTTTCAGCAGGAATAAAACACGTGTATTTTATGAAATCGTACGCCCAATACAAGGGCCTGCCCAGCGACGAAGGCGTTGATTTCTTGAATCATTTTGGGGTGAAGGCAGAGAAATTTGAGGCTGGTGACTAGTTAATCAGTGATTGGTTAATCGGTGGTTAGTATCAGAATCACTGATTTACGCAGATTTAATTTATTTTGCCGATTTAGATATCGAGTAGAATACTGTTAATCCTGTAAATCGTGTTCAAGACAATAACGGCTCCACCTTATCCAACGCAAATTGCAATTGCTGATCAGGGGTCATATTGGTATTATCCAGGATGATTGCGTCAGGAGCCCTCACCAGCGGGCTTTCGGCGCGGGTAGTATCCTGGTAATCGCGGTGAGCAATGTTTTCGAATACTTCTTCAAGGGTGATGTTGGGATTTTTTTCCTGGAGCTCTTTAAATCTTCTTTCCGCCCTCACTTTCGGGTCGGCAGTCATGAATATCTTCAGCGTAGCATCCGGGAAAACTGTGGTGCCGATATCACGGCCATCCATCACAATATTTTTTGAACGCCCCATGCGCTGCTGTTGCTTCACCATCTCGTGCCTCACCTCGCGCAACGCGGCCACTTCGCTTACTTTATCAGAAACCGGCATCTGGCGAATTTCTTCCGACACCTCTTCGTCATTTAACGTAATATGCGTTTGATAGTCGCGGGAGTGAAAATTGAGATGTATATTTTTTAACGCCTCAGCAATCTGCTCATGATTGGTCAGATCGACATGATTCCGCAAAAAATAGAGCGTTACCGCACGGTACATGGCCCCGCTGTCGATATAAATAAAATGAAGCTTTTTGGCTAATGCTTTGGCTAAGGTACTTTTACCACATGAAGAATAGCCGTCGATGGCTATCACAATATTATTGCTCATTGGGAGACTAATTTAGGAAAATTAGTTGATTGAGTTAAGTGGTTGATTGAGTTGATTAAGTTAAATGGTTGATTTGATTTTCTATTTATGTTCATAAATACCCAACTCAATCTAACTTAATCAACCCAATCCAACTCAATCAACTAATAACTACCTTTGAAAAATGAACTTCACCAAAGACGACCTCCAAAAAGAGGTTACCTATAAAACATC
>JAFAKI010000351.1 GCA_019235595.1 Mucilaginibacter sp.
CTTTTGTTCATAACTGGTGGGCGTGTGAAAAACTAAGACTAACAACGTAATCTGCATACCCGCTATCTTTGGATTTACAAGTTCTTTAACACACGCTATCAAAGGTTGCCGGGGTAAAAGCCGGCATTAAAAGGGAACCATGTGCAAATCATGGGCTGACGTGCAACTGTGAGTTAGTGAGTGGTGAGTGGTGAGCAGTGAGTGGTTAAACGGTGAGTAATTCGCCAATATCCATTGACTATTGACCATTGACTATTGACTACCAGCCAGACACCTGCCAGGATAGCTTGTCAAGACTTTCACGAATAAGGTTTTGGCAAAAGTCATGCTCCTGTGCTTCCGTAAAAGCGCCTGGTTCATCGTCTTTTGTCGGCTCCTATAAAAATTGACAAGGCATGAAACAGGAAAACGAAGTATTACTCCGGGAGAACAAGGATCGGTTTGTGATCCTCCCCATCAATTATCCCCGCATCTGGGAGATGTACAAAAAACATGAGGCCAGCTTTTGGACCGCCGAAGAGATCGATCTGTCGGACGACATGAAGCATTGGGAAAACCTCAACAGCGGTGAAAAGCATTTTATATCGCACATCCTCGCCTTCTTCGCGGCCAGTGATGGCATTGTGAACGAGAACCTTGCCGTAAACTTCATGAGCGAGGTGCAGGTACCCGAAGCCCGATGTTTTTACGGATTTCAGATCATGATGGAGAATATCCATTCGGAGACTTATGCTTTATTGATCGACACCTATATCAAAGATCCTATCGAAAAAGACCGCCTGTTTCATGCTATTGATACGGTTCCAGCAGTTCAGAAAAAAGCGGAATGGGCTTTGAAATGGATCAATAACGGAACCTTTGCCCAGCGGTTAGTTGCCTTTGCGGCAGTAGAAGGTATCTTCTTTTCCGGTAGTTTCTGCTCTATCTTTTGGTTAAAGAAACGCGGTTTAATGCCTGGGCTGACTTTCAGCAATGAGCTGATCTCACGCGATGAAGGCATGCATTGTGAATTTGCCTGCTTACTGTATGGTATGTTGAGCCAAAAGCTAAGTAAGCAGGAAGCGACCCAGATCATCACAGATGCGGTCGAGATAGAGAAAGAATTTGTGACAGATGCGTTACCTGTAAACCTGATCGGCATGAACGCTAAGCTGATGAGCCAGTATATTGAATTTGTAGCTGATCGTTGGTTGGTTGAACTGGGTTATGACAAGGTGTATAACGCCACTAATCCATTTGATTTTATGGAGATGATATCTCTGCAAGGCAAAACCAATTTCTTCGAGAAAAGAGTCGGAGACTACCAAAAAAGTGGGGTTTTAAGCGCAGCGAGTGAAACAAAAGCATTCACCCTCGATGAAGATTTTTAACTGATCACTGATTAACTAATCACAAGGCACTATGTATGTAATAAAAAGAGACGGTAAAAAAGAATCCGTAAAATTTGATAAAATAACAGCACGCATCGAAAAGCTGTGCTATGGTTTAAACCCTGCTTTGGTTGATCCGATAGATGTAGCCAAAAAAGTAATTGAAGGTTTGTATGATGGCGTGACAACCTCCGAATTGGATAACCTGGCGGCAGAAACAGCAGCTTCATTAACCACGAAGCATCCTGATTATACTTTGCTTGCATCGCGCATAGCGGTATCTAATCTGCATAAAAATACCACAAAGTCATTTTCAGAAACCGTGCGCAGATTGCATGGTTATATCGACCTGAAAGCTGGTAAAAATGCTTCGCTGATCGCTGATGATGTTTGGGAAGTGATACAAGAAAATGCTGGATTGCTCGATAGTACCATCATCTACGATCGCGATTTTGGCTTCGATTACTTCGGTTTTAAAACGCTGGAAAAATCATACCTGTTAAAGATCGACGGCAAAATAGCTGAACGCCCTCAACATTTATTTATGCGGGTAGCGGTGGGAATTCATAAAAGTGATATCGATAGTGTTATCAAAACTTATAACCTGATGAGCGAGCGTTGGTTTACCCATGCTACGCCAACGCTGTTCAATGCAGGTACGCCAAAACCACAAATGTCATCCTGCTTTTTGCTGACCATGAAGGACGACAGCATCGACGGTATTTATGATACTTTGAAGCAAACCGCCAAAATATCGCAAAGCGCAGGTGGCATTGGCCTGAGCATTCATAATGTTAGGGCGACAGGTTCCTATATCAGTGGAACAAACGGTACCAGCAATGGTATTATCCCGATGTTGAGGGTGTTTAACGACACAGCACGTTATGTGGACCAGGGCGGAGGCAAGCGTAAAGGAGCATTTGCTATCTATCTGGAACCATGGCATGCAGATATATTTGAGTTTTTGGATCTGCGTAAAAATCATGGTAAGGAAGAAATGCGTGCACGCGATTTGTTCTATGCTCTCTGGGTATCTGACCTGTTCATGAAAAGGGTAGAAGCTAATGGCAACTGGAGCCTGTTCTGCCCTCACGAAGCGCCGGGCTTAGCAGACTGTTTTGGAGCGGAGTTTGAAGCTTTATATGAGCAATACGAAAGCGAAGGCCGTGCACGCAAAACTGTAAAAGCGCAAGATCTGTGGTTTGCTATATTGGATGCACAAGTGGAAACCGGTACGCCTTATCTATTGTATAAAGACGCGGCCAACAGCAAATCGAACCAGCAGAATCTTGGTACTATCAAAAGCTCCAATCTATGTACTGAGATCATGGAATATACATCGGATAAGGAAATAGCTGTATGTAATCTGGCATCGTTGGCATTGCCAAGATATGTCATTAATGGCATATTTGATCACCAGAAATTATATGAGGTGACTTACCAGGTAACTTTAAACCTGAACCGCATCATCGACCATAACTATTACCCAGTTGAGGAAGCACGTTATTCTAATCTTCGTCATCGCCCTATTGGTTTGGGGGTACAAGGCTTGGCGGATACTTTTATACAGCTGCGCCTACCATTTGAAAGCGATGAGGCAAAACAGCTGAACAAAGAGATATTCGAGACCATCTACTTTGCTGCAATGACTGCCTCGAAGGATTTAGCTATCAAAGAAGGTGCTTACGAAACATTTAAAGATTCGCCGTTGTCAAAAGGTAAATTTCAGTTTGATCTTTGGGGCGTAAAACCCGAAAGTGGCAGATGGGATTGGGAAAATCTGCGATTGGATGTAATGAACCATGGCGTACGGAACTCGCTGCTGGTGGCGCCAATGCCTACGGCTTCTACTTCGCAGATATTGGGTAACAACGAATGCTTTGAGCCATATACTTCCAACATTTATACCCGCAGGGTATTGAGCGGCGAGTTTATCGTAGTAAATAAATTCCTGCTGCGCGATCTGGTTAACCTCGGTTTGTGGAACACCACCATGAAGGATAAGATCATTTCGGCTAATGGTTCAATACAAGAAATTCCAGAGATTCCGCAGGATATCAAAGACCTGTACAAAACCGTTTGGGAAATCAAAATGCGTAATATTATCGATATGGCAGCCGACAGGGGCGCTTATATCTGTCAGTCGCAGTCGCTGAACTTGTTCATCAATGCGCCAAATGCCTCAAAGCTTACCTCGATGCATTTCTACGCCTGGAAGAAAGGCCTGAAGACTGGTATGTATTACCTGCGTACTCAAGCGGCTTCGCAAGCGGTGAAATTTACTGTGGAGAACCAGGGCGGCAAAAATATGGAGCCGGTAATTCCCGACCATGTAGAGCAAGTAGCCGACGAGATTCCCGCTGGACCAAGCTGCTCGATGGAAGAGGGTTGTGTGACGTGCTCGGCGTAAGCCGGCTTATGGTTGATAGTTCATGGTTCATAGTTTAATTCTAAATTTGCCATGAACTATCATCTATGATCCATGAACAATGCAACATCAAAAACACGAAATAGTACGCTGTGAGCGATGCCAGTCGCCTTTTGAATGTAAGGCCAATTCATTCACCAAATGCCAGTGCACAACGGTGCAACTCACATTGAATGAAACGCAATACATCAGCGAGCAATACGATGGGTGTTTGTGCGCAAAATGCCTGCTGGAATTACAGCAGGAATATGTGGCGATGATCAGTTCTCAATAGCATATTCAATTCTTTCTGTACATTTACGCTGTAAACCGGATTATGGACAGGAAGAACTTTTTTGCTTTTATTGCGTTTATCGTCTTATCTCACGGTTACCCCGCTCTTTTTTATCTTTTGATCGTATTTCGCTTTTCCGGGGATTAAACAATCTTAAAATTTAATCGGCTTTTAATCAATTTATTATGATCGAGTAGGTCAGTCTTTATTGTTTTAATGTTAATAATTGTTTAAGTTTATGTAAGTTAAACGTGAATAAATTATTAATAACTGGCTTCCTGATCTTCAATTCTCTCAATTGTTTTTCCACCTGCATTGCTATATACATCGCCAATAACGGGAACATATATGTTGCGGCTGACAGCAAAAGAACCTTCTTGTTTAATGATGATAAAAGCAAATTTGAATCGGTTTGCAAGATCCATAACGTGGGGAACAATTACTTCGCTGTCTCTGGTTTTGACGACGGGTTTTTACTAAAAGCCGCAAACGAATCACTGCAGCAAAACGAAGATATTGGCGCTGCCATCAAAGCTTTTGGTTCGACCATGACAAAACGTTATAAAAAATTGATGGAGGAGGCGCGGACCTACTACCCGGAGAACTTTCACCAGTTTTTAAGCGATGGCCTGGGCGAAGTAAGTTTCTTTGGATTTTATAAAGGAACCCCTAAAATAGTTGATGTACAATTTACTGTTGCCCTCGATAAAAATGATAAGGTAATAACCAGCTATAAAGTAAGACCGGTTTTGAACCTGACCGTAATAGGGATATCAAGGGATATTACCCATGCCAATCCCAGCGAACTCCCGTCCCCTGCTATTATGAACGACAATCCAGAACTATTTGTCGAAAGCCTGGTGCAAATTGAAGTAAGAAAACAACCCCGGGCTGTGGGGGACCCTATCGATCTACTAAAACTGACACCCGAAGGCCCTGTCTGGATTAAGAAAAATGAAAATGTTGTTGCCTATGAGCAAAGGGGCACTTTTTAAAACCTTTCCTGGTTTACTGACTTTCCCGACTTTCCTCCTAAATAATTAGCAGTTTCTTTATAATCTTTCCCGTCTTCCGGGTTGCTCTTATGCTTCGACAGTATTAACTTCACGTCCCTTTAATTCATGATATGTCGACGTTTTTTTTTACAAGTACATTGCGAGTTTGATAACTATTATTCTGCAGTAATAGAAGATGATGGTCGCGTTTGTTACGCCTATTTATATGAGGGAGAGGACATCATAGGCGATGTTTGGCTTTATAATCAGCAGCAGGCGCCCACAACGTCTTTCTGGCGAACAGAAGATATGCCTTTTTTGAATCCAACAGAATACCTGGCCAAAGATGCGGCAATAAATCCTATTGCAAATGAAAACCAGGTAAGGTGTGAATGGACGGAATCCAAGGATGATGGATTGATAGAAGTTGGGATTTATATCCGCGATAAATTTATTGCTTCCATCACATCAGGTTCCAAGCCCGGCTGGTCAGTATTGGTGATAAAAGATGGGCCGCTGGCATCGATCTATTAATTAAACATAGCACTTTGACACCATTTAATGTCTGTGTCTCCAAATCAGTATTGTTTCTTTCCGTCTTCCGGACTTTTCCGACTTTCCGACTAAATAAGTATCTTCGACCCCCGAAATCATTTACAAGACAATGAAATTATTAGAAGGAAAAACAGCACTCATTACAGGAGCTTCAAAAGGTATAGGTCGTAAAATAGCCGAAAAGTTTGCCGAGCATGGCGCTAATGTCGCTTTCACTTACTTGTCGTCTGTTGAAAAAGGACAGGCTTTGGAGCAGGAACTGCAAAAGTTTGGCACCAAGGTAAAGGGCTATCGCTCTGATGCTTCCAAATTTGATGAGGCTGATAAACTGATCAATGACATTGTAGCTGATTTCGGTACCCTACATATTGTGGTGAACAATGCGGGTATCACCAAAGACGGTCTGCTAATGCGTATGACCGAAGAGCAATGGGACGAAGTAATGGATGTGAACCTTAAATCCATCTTCAACGTAACCAAAGCCGCATCCAAGATCATGATGAAAAACCGCGACGGCGTGTTTATCAATATGAGCTCCGTAGTAGGTGTACAGGGCAATGCAGGGCAGGCTAACTATGCTGCTTCTAAAGCCGGTATCATTGGTTTCTCTAAATCTATCGCCAAAGAATTAGGCTCGCGTAATATTCGTACCAACGTAGTAGCGCCAGGCTTCATCAAAACCGAAATGACCGAAATACTCGACCCGAAAGTGGTGGAAGGCTGGGCAGCATCGATCCCGCTTAAACGCGGCGGCGAAACCGCAGACGTAGCCAACGCCTGCGTGTTCCTGGCTTCGGATATGGCTTCTTATATCACCGGGCAGGTGATCCCTGTTGACGGGGGAATGTTGTAGGATTGCGGAATTCGGAAGTTCGATTTCGGAATTTTCAATTTTTTATAAGTTGGGATTTTGACGGTAATGGATCAAAGTCCCATTTTTTTGTGTGGAGAATTTATTTCAGGTCAAATTCCGAACAAATAACTAACTTAATAGCATGAAAAACCTGACCTTGGTCTTAATCCTGATTCCTTGCATAGTTTTTGGGCAACAGAAAAAGAAGTTATCGCCGCCACCTGCGCCTCCTCCTCCGTTGAGCAAAGAGCAAATGGCATGGGACAAAAAGCATGACAGGTGTTTTAATACTTCCAAATATGATCCGAAGCAAAGGCGCGCATTCTTTCCGTTTAACTCTGCCGCCAAGGTCAAATTAATATCGTTCAGCAGTGACGACATTCCTTATTTGGCGATTTCTGTAAACAATTTCTCAATTGACAGCACAAAAGTGAAAGAGAGTAAAGCATTATCACCTGCTGGAATTGATTCCTTAACCGATATTATGTATAACGTTGGTTTTACGCCAATGAAACATATGCGTCCACGTAGAAAAGGAGAATTGGAAGTGGCAGATCCAGGTTACATGTGTATATTTCAACCCAGACACGCAATACTGTTTATTGATTCGACTGGTAAAGTAACTCAATATATTTCTATCTGTTTCACATGCCATCAGTATTATCTCAGCTCCCGAAAAATTAAGTATACAGTCGATTGTGAAAATAAATATGAGTTATTAAAGAGCTATTTCCTGTCTCAAGGTTTAAAATATGGAACTAAACGGGAAGAGTAGCTTTAACAACAGAATTTGCTACATCTCACAATAATTTTGCATTTTGCGAGTAAACGTAAAACGTATTACGTCATACGTGCAACGTAAACCATATGCAGCTTCTATTTTCAGTAACATGGGGAACAGTTTCGGGGTGGTGGACACCGGTTTGCCTGTTGCTTGGCTTGCTGTATGGCTGGTTGATGTACCGTCAGCCGGTTAGCCTGGGTAAGCGGGCGCGGTATGCTTTGTTTGCTGTGCGTTCGCTGGTCGTATTTCTCCTTTCATTTTTATTGATTGCGCCATTGATCCGTTCGGTGGCCTATAATCCGCAAAAGCCGCTGATACTGATTGCGCAGGATAATTCGGAATCGATAAAACTATTTGGCCTCAACCCAAACCCCTCTCCAAAGAAGAGGGACTTAATAGGGGAGCTCTCGCAATTAAAGCAACAGTTAGGTGACCAATACGATGTCCGTGAGTTTAATTTCAGTGGTGACCTGAAGGATGGCTTATCAGATAAGTTCAACGGGAAGCAAACGAATATTTCGGCGGCTATTCATCAGTTGAACGAGCGTTATGTAAATCAAAACATTGGTGCTTTGATACTGGCTACAGATGGCTTATATAACCAGGGAAGCGACCCTCGCTATGAGGCTAAAAATCTTAAAACAAGCATTTATACCATTGCTTTAGGTGATACCGTAGCCAAACGCGACCTCCTGATCGGTAATGTCAACTATAACAAGACAGCTTATTTAGGAAATGATTTTGAGGTAGAAGTTTTAGCCGAGGCGTTTCAAGCCAAAGGGGAAAATATTCACTTGACAGTAGATGAAGATGGTAAACAAGTGTTTTCTCAAATAGATGCGGTTACCTCTAACAACTTCAGGAAGACGATCCCTCTAAAACTGAATGCGGATAAAAAAGGCACGCGGAAGTTTACCATCAACATCGCACCGGTAAAAAACGAAATATCGGTACAAAATAACACCGAAACCATTTATGTGGATGTGCTGGATGACCGGCAAAAGATACTATTGCTGTACAATGGTCCGCACCCGGATATCAGCGTGATCAAGCAGTCGATTGAAAGTAACCGCAATTATGAGGTTAAAGCGAGTTTGCTTAGTGATCTGCCTAAGTTGAAACTAAGCGATTATAGTCTCGTTATTTTATATCAAACGGCGATCAATAGTTCAGGTGATCTACAAAGTTTTATCACCAAAAGTAAGGTACCTGTTTGGTATATCGCCGGTGCACAAACCGACTTGCCGCAACTGAATAGCGAACAAAAGCAGGTACAGATCAATTCCGGCCGGAACGAAATGCAGGAGGTGTTTGCGCAACCTGTACAGGAGTTTTCCCTGTTTACCCTGTCCGATTCTACCAGAAAGAAACTAAGCCAGCTGCCACCCTTACTCGCACCTTATGGTAATTACAGCAGCAATGGCGCCGGACAAGTATTATTCAAACAACGAATAGGTGAGGTATCGACGCCTTATCCATTGCTGTCCTTTAGTGATGAAAATGGCCGAAGAATAGCTGTATTAACAGGAGAGGGGTTATGGCGATGGTCGCTATCAGAATATAATACTTATGGCAGTCATCAGGCTTTGGAAGAATTGTTTGGTCAGGCAGTGCAATACCTGACTGCCAACAGCAATCATCAGCGATTACGGGTTTATGCCGCCAAAAATGTCTTTGATGAGGGTGAGAATGTGATTTTGAATGCCGAATTGTATAACCAAGCCCTTGAATTGGTGAATACGCCGGATATCCGCATAGAGCTGAAAAGCAGGGCAGGTAAAACGTACAGCTTTCTGTTTTCGCGAAACGGGCAAAGCTACCAGTTGGATGCCGGAACTTTGCCTGTGGATGAATACACTTATTCGGCATCAACCAGGTTAGGTAACGAAACATTTACCGCTAATGGACAACTCACCGTAAAGCCTTTGAATTTGGAGACCCGCCAAAGTGCTGCTGACCATCAGTTGCTGTACGATCTGGCTAAACAGTCAGGCGGACAAATGCTGCAGCCATCGCAAATTGGTCGGCTCGCCGACCTGATCCGAAAAAATGAAAATATTAAAACCGTGGTTTATGAGGACAAGCGCTACAGCGACCTTATCGACCTGAAATGGATATTTATTTTGATTGTGGGCTTGTTGAGTGCGGAATGGTTTGTACGTAAACGGGAGGGAGAAGTGTAATGATCAATATCTCATCCGTCATAGAGATTTCGGGTACGGTAGCTTTTACCATCTCAGGCGCATTCTCGGCCATGCAAAAACGGCTGGATGTGTTCGGCGTGCTTATCATGGGCTTTGTAACCGCCATCGGCGGCGGAACTATCCGCGATGTGCTGATAGGCGATACGCCAGTTACGTGGATGCGTAATTATGAGACGCCGCTGATGATCCTGGGTACTGGCATCGCAACAATCTTCTTTAAAAAGTACATCAAAACCTTTAAAACTACCCTGTTCCTGTTCGATGCATTGGGGCTTGGGTTATTTACCATCATCGGCATACAAAAAGGGATCAGCGCAGGTTTAAACCCCGGAGTTTGTGTGGCGCTGGGAACAATAACCGGTTGTTTTGGTGGCGTGTTGCGAGATATATTATTAAATAATATCCCGTTAATATTTCAAAAGGAAATATACGCGACGGCATGTATCATTGGCGGAACTTTATATATTTTGCTGCTCAATCACCTCGATATCGATATCGTTGAATTATTGGCTGTTGTGGTGGTATGCGCGATTCGGATTGTAGCTGTTAAGTATAAATTGTCGTTACCGAAGTTTTACGCATGAAAAGAGGTCAGAAGTCTGAGGTCGGATGTCAGAATGTTGCGTACAAATAAAAAAAGACGCTCATTGCATCTTCTAATTTTTATAATAAAATAAC
>JAFAKI010000377.1 GCA_019235595.1 Mucilaginibacter sp.
GCTTTGCCTGATGTTTGAGGCAGGTAACCTGTCAGTATTTTCATCGTAGTTGATTTTCCTGCCCCGTTCGGACCAAGAAAACCCAGTACGCCGGGCGATGCACTAAATGAAATACCATCCACAGCCTTTTGCGAGCCGTAAACTTTAGTCAATGATTCAACGCTGATGCTCATGCTTCAAAAGTAGAAGATAGATTTGAGATTTGAGATATGAGATTTGAGAGAAACGGGTAAATAATGTCAGCGAAATCATAATCACATAAATCAACGGTTCAGATACTATTGAAGAACCCCATCCAATCCCGAAATCTCGGTCACGACACGGTCTTTACTTTTAATAGTTAAGTAAATGACGATCGAGCTCCCTGCATCACGTTCCAGACGCCCGGCTTTAAACATATAAGTATTATGATCGTCCGAAAGGCCATTCATGGCTTTAAACGCAGTGGTGAAATGAGGCATTACCGAAATTACGGGCTTGCTGAATTCCAGTAGGATACGAATATCTGTCAACGGACTGGTTTCTTTGTTACCGAAGTAAAATGACGTGATATAATTGTTTGTAGAGTCTTTCTTTTGAATAGATTTTATGAGGAACAAATTGTTTTTAACAGCACTATCTAACAACACTTTTGCAATTACTGTCTTACCATCGCGGGCGTAAACATTTAATTCTTTTTGGGTTGATTTTTCTTGTGCAAATACAATGAGAGTGCATAATATCAGAATGGCTGTAAAAAAACTTTTCATAACCGGTTAGTTGGTTGTATAAAGCTACTTAAAAAGCATAAATAAATCCGAAATTGAAAATCCGACATCCGAAATCAAAAAAATATATCTTTGCGCTGTTATGAGCATACCAACCGACGAACTTTTTAAGAATGTAATATCACACGCCAAGGAATATGGCTTTGTATTCCAATCCAGCGAAATATACGACGGTCTGAGCGCTGTGTACGACTACGGTCAGAATGGTGCCGAGCTGAAAAACAATATCAAAACCTACTGGTGGAAGGCCATGGTGCAGATGAATGAAAATATCGTGGGCATCGATTCGGCCATATTTATGCACCCCAAAATATGGGAAGCCAGCGGTCACGTTGCGGGCTTTAACGATCCGATGATCGACAATAAAGACTCCAAAAAACGTTACCGTGCCGATCAGTTACTGGAAGATAAAATAGCCCAATACGATAGCGAAAATAAAACCGACCTGGCTGAAGAGTTACAGTTGGAAATGGACAAGGCGCTGAAAAGCGACGACCTGCCCCGTCTCCGTGAACTCATCATCGAACACAATATCACCGACCCTATCGGCGGGACCGCTAACTGGACCGAAGTGCGCCAGTTTAACCTGATGTTCAGCACACAGATGGGTGCTGTAGCCGATGATGCCGATGTGATCTATCTTCGTCCGGAAACCGCACAGGGTATTTTCGTGAACTACCTGAACGTTCAAAAATCAGGCAGGATGAAAATTCCTTTCGGTATAGCCCAAATTGGTAAGGCTTTTCGTAACGAGGTGATCGCGCGGCAATTCATCATCCGCATGCGCGAGTTTGAGCAGATGGAGATGCAATTCTTTATTCGTCCGGGCTCTCAAAAAGAATGGTTCGAACATTGGAAACAAGCTCGCCTGAAATGGCACCTGGCTTTGGGTACCGCTCCAGCTAAATATCGCTTCCACGAACATACCAAGCTGGCACATTATGCTGATGCTGCTTTTGATATTGAATATCAGTTCCCATTCGGCTTCAAAGAAGTAGAAGGCATCCACAGCCGTACCGATTTTGATTTGGGTCAGCACCAGAAATTCTCTGGTAAGAAATTACAGTATTTTGATCCGGAGATCAATCAAAACTACGTTCCTTATGTGATCGAAACCTCGATTGGTTTGGACCGTATGTTCCTGCTTACGCTCATCAACGCTTATGAGGAAGAAGACCTGAGCACGCCAGAGAAACAAGACAGCCGTGTTGTTTTGCGCCTGCATCCTTGTCTTGCCCCGGTTAAAGCGGCTATTTTCCCATTGACCAAGAAAGATGCCCTGCCTGAAAAGGCCCGCGAAATAATGGATAGATTGAAAGTTGATTTCAACTTGTACTATGAGGAAAAAGACGCAATCGGCAAACGCTACCGCCGTCAGGACGCCATCGGTACACCTTTCTGTATCACTGTGGATCATCAGACTTTGGAAGACAATACCGTAACCATCCGTTACCGCGATACCATGCAACAGGAACGCGTCCCTGCCGATCAACTGGAAAAGATCATCGGCGATCTGGTAAGCTGGAAGAACGTACTATAAGCAACCAATATAAGTTTCTGTGAAAGAGCCTGGTTCTATCAACCGGGCTCTTTTATTTTGTTAATAATTTTTATAAACCTATTACCTTATTAACTCCGTATAAAGCCTAGTGTTTAATTAATAATTAAGCAGAACGAGGTAGTCGGAGAAAAAATTGTCGCTTATAATTGGTGATGTTGGGAAGTATTAAAATAGCGCTTCTGGTAAAAAGTAAAAAATTGAAAGCCCCCCTGGTTTCTATTCTTTTATTATTTGCTTTAAATGGTTTTGCATTTTCTCCAACTGGTCCGGCTTATACTCAGCCCGTGAGAAGCAACAAAACTGACAGCCTGAGAAAGATAGTCAATACAGGCTTAAGCAACCACAAAAACTTTACAGATACTGCAACTATCAATCTGATCAATAAACTGGCCGCTGAGTTCATCGAAATAAAGCCGGACAGTACCCTGTACTACGGATATAACGGCATAAATCTTTCGCGGAAAGCCAACTATAAAGCTGGTATAGCCGACGGGTTGGTACAAACAGGCCACGCCAATTATTTTAAAGGCCAATTTAATCTGGCAAAAAACGAGCTGGACGAGGCTATATCTATTTACACTGCTCTAAACAATAAAAAAGGCTTAAGTAACGCCTACATGGTTAGCGGACAGATGTATAATATGCAGGCTAATTATAATCAGGCTCTTGCTTATCTAACCAGGGCCCGCATTATATATGAGCAACAAAACAATAGACACGAGCTGCCCATTTGTTATAAGAACATCGGCATGGTGTATTTCGGCCAGGGCAAGCACGCTATTGCGCTCGATTATTATTATAAAGCTCTTTTTATTGAAATAGAGGAGCATAACGAATCGGCAGCTGCAGATATATACAATAATATCGGCGACTTGCTGCAAAACATGAAGGCATACCCTAAGGCACTTGATTATTATAGTAAAGCTTTAAAAATTGCCCGAAATACAAATGACCTGCTTGAAATTGGCATCTCGACAGAGAATATTGGCGAGGTACTCCTTGCACAAAAACATTATGATGCCGCAACAACCTATTTAGAAAAAGCGCTTCAGATAGCCATAAAACAGGATGATAAGGACGGGATCAGCTATATTTCTGCCGACCTGGGTTTGTGTTATGCAAATAAAGGTCAAAATGATCGGGCCTTAAATTATTTCGACACGGCATTACAAATAGCAGACAAATACAACATTGCCTACGATAAAACTTATGCTTTAGTAGGTTTCGCCACGCTCTACAACCTGCAAAAGGATTATAAAAAAGCTTATACATATGCCTTATACGGCCATAAATTGGCGATACATATAAACAATATATGGTTTAGGGCTAACGCTGTTTTTGAATTGAATAAAGCACTAGCGGGCCTCGGCAAATTTAAAGAAGCACACAAGCTATCGATGGCATATATAGCACTTCAGGATAGCCTGAGTAATGATGAAAATATTCAGAAAATAACATCTTATAACCTGGAATATGAGTTTGCGACCAAACAGCGCAAACTTGCAGAGCAACAAAAGGAAAAAGACCAACTGTATGCCCAAAAGCTAAAACAGGAAAGAACAAACCTTATCTTTCTAAGTACAATTTCACTGGGGATGATTGTGATTGCAGGGGTTTATTACATGGGTAAACGCAGACAGCAAAAAATTAATGCCACGCTAAAGGAAAGAAATACCGAAGTTTTACAGCAAAAGGCGGATCTGGATGAGCAAGCCATAAAGCTGAATGATTTAAACCACTTAAAGGACCGCCTGATCGCGGTTTTAGCTCATGACCTTAGGGCTCCGCTCAGTACATTAAGAGGGCTTTTCAGTTTGCTGGAAGACGACACGCTTACAAACGAGCAGTTTTTGGATTTGATACCCCAGGCGTTGAAGAAACTGGAATATACCTCTGATTTTCTCGACACCCTCTTATTTTGGATAAACAGCCAGATGGATAATTTCGTCGGCTCCGAAAAAACTTTCCCTATTAAAGATATTGTCGCTAATGAAACAACCACTTACAGGGAACAGGCCGCGGCAAAGGGCATTACATTGATAGATAAAGTTTCAAATGATATTATAGTCGCAGCGGACCCTAATTCAATCCGCATTGTTTTACGCAACCTGATTACCAACGCTATTAAATTCTCGAGAGAAAATGACACGATAACCATCAGCACTAATTACCTGGACGATAATAATATCCTGATATCAATAAAGGATACCGGTATAGGCATGCCACCGCAACAGCTGAATAAATTGTTTAAAAGTAAGGTGGATAGCGGTCACGGTACAAAAAATGAATCGGGCACCGGTATGGGTTTATTATTTTGCAAGGATCTTATTGAAAAATGTAATGGCAAAATTTGGGTTGAAAGCAAACCTGGTTTAGGAACAGAATTCTTTTTTACACTCCCTTTGGGAAGTTTTAATGAAGAACCTGTGATGATATCATAGGTTGGTGTTTTGCTTTTGATAGCCGCTGTATATGCCTGTTATCCACATAATTCAACAGGATACCCCTGTTGTTAATTTTTTTAAGATAAAATAAAACAAATTAATAACGCACTTCCGTATAAGAGGTAAGTAAATGCATTCAAGGTGGTTACACATCACTCTGATTGCTTTTTTGCCACGTATATATAGGTTATTTTACTCTAAATGTCATTATCGGTTATCAAATATTTCAGGTCTTTTTTAATTCCAGTTCTGCTGTTGGCAGGGATAAGCGTATCGGCTGCTACCTATATTCCTTATACCTCGGGTTCTTATAACCTCGCTAACCTGAAGGTAGATAGTCTGCGCAATTTATTGGCTGCCTCAAAAGATAATCCAACCGATACTTTAACAATTAACCGTATAAACAAATTAGCTGTCGAATTTGTAGATGTAAACCCTGATAGCGCCCTATTCTATGCCAAAGTAGCTATTAACCGGTCATTAACCGTAAAATATAAAAAAGGTATTGCTGACGGGATGGTGGCATCAGCTCAGGTAGAAGCTCTTAAGGGCGAGTACGATAAGGCCAAGAAAAATTTTAACGGCGCACGCCTGTTATACGCCAGCACGAAAGATGAAGCCGGTCTTGCCAATTGTTATATCCAGGCTGGCCGTATGTATAATAACACAGCGGATTACAATTTAGCATATAATTACTTCCAGCAAGCGCTGGCAATTTACAAGAGATTAAAAGATGAGCGTGGCATCGCTCAAAGCTACCACACCATAGCGATGGTTTCTGATAACATTGGCAAATCGTCACTGGCGCTTGACAACTATTTCAAATCGCTTTCTATCAACTTGAGGCTAAATGATAAGCTTTCATCAGCTAAGGATTATAATAATATCGGTACGATTATGCAGAATATGGAGCTGTATCCCAAATCGATGGAATATTACAAGCGCGCTATCAAGATCTGGCAGGAGTCTAAAAACGTACAGGGTGTGAGTACCGCCTACGAGAATATGGGCGAAATCATGATTGCGGAAAAAAAATATGATGACGCCATCGTCTACTTAAACAAATCGCTCAAGCTTACCAAAGACCTGGATGACAAAAATGGTTTGAGCTCTTTATATGCTGACTTTGGTTTATGTTACGCCTATAAAAAACAGTATGACATCGCTTTGGATTATTTGGCACAAGCGTTAAAAATGTCAACCGATTACAAAATTGATTACAATAAAGCTGTTACCTATAT
>JAFAKI010000078.1 GCA_019235595.1 Mucilaginibacter sp.
ACTATTGGTTATTGGTTTCTTTTCAGGGCGATCACTTCCCCCGACAATAGCAACTTTGCCAATCTCGGTGGTGACAGTTTTATTAATATAAATGGCGACTTCGGCTTTTGACAGGCTGAAAGTGAGTAGTAATACAACAACCGCAGGTATAAGAAATACATACCGGGTAAGTTTATAACCCGATGATCTTTTTGCGTTCATCATGATGATACGTTTTTTAATGGTTGAGATATTAAAGTGATTAACAATAGTGTTGGGCATGGCAGCAAGACTTACGCTTACCAAACTGTATTGATATTCCTTGCTGTCAGCACCCTTTTGTAATATTTTTCGATCAGTAATAAATTCAAGATTTTCACGAACAGCCTTCTTCATCAGCCATACACCCGGGTTGAACCAATAGAAGATGGTACTCAATTCAGCCAGTAATAAATCGAGTGTATGCCACTGGCTCACGTGTACCTGCTCGTGCTGTAATACATTTTTCAGTTCCGCAGGGGATAGTTTGGTTGGATTGACATATACACTTCGCCAGAACGAGAATGGGCCAACGTCATCTTTTAATAGCCGGACGTTATGCTCGTCGATCTGACCCGGCTGCGAACGCCGGTATAATCGTAATAATGAAAGTAACTGCATCACCATTCTTGCTGCAAACAAAATAACCCCTGCCCAGAATATCACCTCCACCCATTGCCAGTAATTTGGCTGGTACAGCAAATTTTTAGCCGGAGCTTCCCAATTGAGTATCACCGTTTGGACCGGCTTCGCCAGTTGCTGGTGCCGCTGAACAAAATCTGATAGGTTAATCTTAGGATAGATGGTTGAGAAAATAATGGCCGCTACCAGGTATATCCGGTTAAGAGTATAAAAGGTAAGGTGGCGCAGCACCAGGTAATAGCCGGCGCAAAACAGCACCAGGGCAATATTTACTTTGAACAGAAACAAAAACAATGCTGACATGACTATTACTTTTTAGGGTTCTCAATCAGGTTGATGATCTCTTTCAGTTCGCTGGCGCTGATCTTCTTCTCGTTCGCGAAAAACGTGACCAGGTCCTTGTAGGAATTTTGGAAGTAATCACTCACAAAACCATTCATAAAGCGCTTTTTGTATTCCTCTTCCTTAATAGCCGGAACATAGCGATAACTGTTCCCCACCTTTTCGCTGCTGACAAAACCTTTGCGCTCCAGGTTCTTTATGGTTGATGCGAGGGTGGTATAGGGGGGCTGCGGTTCTGGCATTACGTCAAGGAAATCCTTTACCGATCCTGAGCCGCATTGCCATACTGCCTGCATTGCTTCTTCCTCCTGTTTGGTTAATTTTTCCATGTGAATTACGATTGTTTCGTAAATCTACGAACTTTTCGTAATTATCCAAATTATTTTACATTTTTTAACAAATTAAATATTTGACTCACCCGGTCACTGCTTCGCTCGACCACCCTCTCTACCGCAAGCGGTAAAGAGGGGATTTTTTTCTTTTTTACCTCTTTATGGCTTGCCATTGAGAGGTCGATCAGCGTAGCATTGTCGGGTGAGTCCACTATGCGCTAATGCCTTACGATAGTTATATTTGCATTAAAATCTATGAACCATGGCCGCAATCACCACAGTAATCACCGGAGCTACATCAGGTATAGGTAAAGTTACCGCTTTAGAACTCGCTAAAAAAGGCCATGCCATTTATATGCTGGTGCGCAATACCGCAAAAGGGGAGCAGGTGAAGCAGGAGATCATCTCAGCAAGTGGAAACAAAAATATTTATGTGGTACAGTGTGACACGTCCAATTTACAAAGTGTTCGGGAAGCCGCTGCAGAACTAAACAGCAAATTATTTGGTATCAATGTTTTGATCAATAATGCCGGTAATGCTTTCCAAGAAAAGGAGTTTACCAAAGAAGGCTTTGAAATGACTTTTGCCACTAATCATCTCGGGCATTTCCTGTTGACGGAAAGTTTGATGCCATTACTTAAAAAAGGTCAGGCGCGTATCATCAATGTAAGTTCCATGGCGCACCGTTCGGCCCAACCAAATTTTGACGATATGAAATGGG
>JAFAKI010000117.1 GCA_019235595.1 Mucilaginibacter sp.
ATCGTTAATATCCGCGAGGCTGCCGCAAAGGGCGCCCAGATCGTTTGTTTGCAGGAATTGTTTACCTCGCTATACTTCTGCGATGTAGAGAATTACGATAATTTTAAACTGGCAGAAGCTATCCCCGGCCCGTCAACCGACGAGCTGTCAAAAGTAGCCAAAGAACTGAATGTAGTGATTGTTGCCTCTTTGTTCGAAAAACGTGCACAGGGCCTCTATCACAATACTACCGCAGTTTTGGATGCAGATGGTGAATACCTGGGTAAATACCGCAAGATGCATATTCCGGATGATCCGGGCTTTTATGAAAAGTTCTACTTTACCCCCGGAGATTTGGGGTATAAAGTATTTAAAACCAAATATGCTACCATCGGCGTGCTGATCTGCTGGGATCAATGGTATCCTGAAGCCGCCCGCATCACTTCGCTGATGGGTGCGGAGATATTATTCTACCCTACCGCTATTGGTTGGGCCACCAGTCAGGATATTACCACTAATACTGAACAATACAATGCGTGGCAAACCATTCAGCGTTCACATGCGGTAGCGAATGGTGTACACGTAGTGAGTGTGAACCGTGTGGGACAGGAAGAAGAATTGAAATTCTGGGGCGGGTCATTTTTTGCTAATCCGTTTGGCAGCGTGATCTATCAGTCATCACATACCGAAGAAGAAGTGGTGGTTCAGGAACTTGATCTCCACAAAACAGATTTTTATCGTACTCACTGGCCGTTTTTGCGTGACCGGCGGATCGACTCTTATCAGCCGATTACTAAAAGATTAATCGACGAGGAAATTTAATTAATAACGTCATTGCGAGGAACGAAGCAATCTCTACATAGGACAGTCAACGGAGCATGAATTTTAAATTGAACGTTCCTTAACAAATTCATCCTCCCTAATCTGCATAGTTCGGAGATTGCTTCGTTCCTCGCAATGACGATCAAAAGATATTAACAGCAACCTATGCACCAACTACCGACCATCGACTCTTTAAAAGGCTTTCACTTCCCTGCCGAATGGGCACCGCATACCGCAACATGGCTTAGCTGGCCGCATAAGGAGGCTTCATGGCCGGGAAAAATTGCGACTATTTATCGCCCGTACTGCGAGTTTATAAGAGCGGTTTCAGAAGGCGAGCTAGTCCGTATTAATATAGTGGATGAGCAAATGGCTGCTTTTGCCAAAGAGCAATTGTTGGCTGTTGGCGCTGACTTGAAATGGATTGAATTCTTTGAATTCCCAACCAATGACGCCTGGTGCCGCGATCATGGGCCCGCGTTTTTGATCAATTCAGATACTAAGCAAAAAGTAATCATTGATTGGAATTATAACGCCTGGGGCGATAAATATCCCCCATATGACCTGGATGATGTGATCCCTACTAAAATTGCGAATCATTTTAATCTACCAGTATACCATCCGGGCATTGTAATGGAAGGCGGGTCAGTTGATTTTAATGGTAAAGGTACTGTATTGACAACAACGGCTTGTCTATTAAATAAGAACCGCAATCCCCAACTGAATCAACAACAAATAGAATCGTATCTGCAAAATTATTACGGCGTGGAGCAGGTACTATGGCTGGGGGATGGCATTATAGGCGATGATACAGATGGCCACATCGATGACATTACCCGTTTTACTAATGAGGATACCGTTGTTACCGTGGTTGAACAAAATAAAAGCGACGAGAACTACCACATTCTGCAAGAAAACCTGGAAACCCTTAAAACGATGCGCCTGCTGAATGGCAAGCAATTGAATATTGTGGAGTTGCCTATGCCCGCCCCGGTTTATTACGACGGACAGCGCCTGCCGGCATCTTATGCCAACTTTTATATCAGCAACTCAACTGTCGTGGTACCTACCTATCGTTGCAAGAATGATGACAAAGCATTAGATATTTTGATACGATGCTTTCCTGATCGCAGGGTAATTGGTATCGACTCAACAGATATTATCTGGGGCCTGGGTAGTTTCCACTGCCTTAGCCAGCAGGAACCATTGGTTTAAATTCCGGTTGCGTTTTCTTTAAGTCCAGTATCGAAAAGTCGCTATCCGCTTTTTTGATCACGTTGCTTAGGACACCCAGCCCGGTTACATCCATCTCGACCAAATCGCCGGGTTGCAGCCATTGTGCTTGGTAGTTAGGATCATTCAATAAGCCAGTGCCGTTTAATTCCAGGAAACAGCCCGTTCCAACGGTACCTGAACCGATCACATCACCCGGCAAAACATCGCAACCGTAAGCACAACGTTCGATGATCTCAGCAAATGTCCAGTCCATATCAGCCATATTGCCATACGATACTTCTTTTCCATTCACGTGGCATTTCATCACCAGGCTATAATTATTACCAGTGTGCCCCGGTTTTGCAGGCACTTTATATTGTTCCAGTTCATCTGGCGTAACCAACCACGGACCAATAACCGTCGAAAAATCCTTCCCTTTTGCCGGACCGAGGTTTAGCAGCATTTCCTCCATTTGCAGTGTACGGGCGCTCATGTCATTCATGATCATGTAACCCGCTATGAAGCTGTCAGCCTCAGAGGCTCTGATATTTCTGCCCTTTTTATTTAGGGCAACGGCCACTTCCAGCTCAAAATCCAGTTTGTTAAAATGATCGGGCATGCATTCAATTTCACCTATCCCTTGTATCGCATTATGATTGGTGAAGTAAAATATAGGGTACTGGTCAAATTCGGGTATCATGGGCACCCTACGATTACGCCTCGCTGCTTCCACATGTTGACGGAAGGCATAACCATCCCGACATGAGGTAGGATGTGGTACGGGCGCAAGTAACTCAAAAAACAATTCCTCTTTAGCTTCCAACTTGCCGGAGGCAATGTCATCATTTACCTTTTTCGCACGATCCATCAGTTCGTCGCCGCCCCATAAAAAATCATTCATATTATCCGGCAGCAACTTATGGCACGAGTTCAAATTATAGATATGGCCGTTAACATAGATTCCCAGATGCTCGCGATCTTCTGTCTTATACGATACTAATTTCATGGTGGGTGAATTGGTGTGTCAAAGCTAAGTATTTTTAGTTGATTGGGTTGATTGAGTTAGATTAAGTTGATTAGGTTAGATTGGGTTGGATTAAGTTGGATTACGTTGAACTGTTATAGACGATAACTCAATCAACCACTTAACCCAATCAACTTAATCAACTATCACTCCCTCCTATTCCAGCTCATTATTCTTTTTCTTCTTGATGAATTGGATATAACCGTTCAATAGGTTAAGAGCCTTGTCATATTTTATTTGGAATGAATTAAAAATGTCTTCTGAGATCAAATTCTCATCCCTGGCTACAATAAAGTGGTCGAGTGTTTCTGATAACGAGCCCCTGGCAATAATGCAAAAACGAATATTATCCTGGTAATGAAATCGCCCGTGTCCTTCTGCAATATTACTGGCGATTGATCTTGAACTTCTTATAATTTGATTAGTAAGTCGAAACTTCTCTTCTAAAGGGAATTTTTTAGTTATTTCAGATACAAAAATTCTAATCTCTCTTGCCTGTTTCCACGTTTCCAATTCGGTAAATAAAGCCATATTTATTAAGGTTTAGTTCAACAAACATAATTAACTTAATCAACTCAATCAACCTAATCTAACTCAATCAACCTAAACCCCTTGCACATTAACTATATCTCACCTAACTTTGTATCACCATGCTGCGCATACAAAAACATTTCCTGTTTTCCCTCGGGCTCACGTCGATGAGTGATGCCTCTTCTTTCAGGGATGCCATGCTTGCTAAAATCGTGCTGGCGCAGTACTAATTTTCTGTTGGAAAGTTGTAAGGTTGGAAAGTTGAAAAGCTAGCCTTACAAATTCTAAACTATTAGCCCCGACCAATCGTTTTAATTATATCGAGTTGATACGCTGTAAGTTAATACCAATTTTAACCTTGCAACATTTCAACTTTACAACATTACAACCAAATTAAAGACCATGCCCGTTTATTATAAATTAGGGAAGATTCCGCCTAAGCGGCATACGCAATTCCGTAAGCCCGATGGCACTTTATATGCCGAAGAACTGGTGTCTACAGAAGGCTTTTCGAGCCTGTATTCGTTGGTATATCATGTTTATCCACCAACTATCGTAAAAACTTTGGGTGAGCCTTATTCTGTTGAGCCAAAGATCGCCCGCGAAAAGCATTTGAAACATACCAGCCTGATCGGGTTTAAAATTGAACCTGAAGACGACTATTTGAAAAGCCGGAAGCCAGTTTTGGTGAACAGCGACCTGCATATTTCACTTGCCGCCCCGCGCAAATCCATGACGGATTATTTTTATAAGAACAGCCAGGCCGACGAGGTAATTTTTGTACACGTAGGTTCAGGAACATTGAAAACCGGTTATGGTAACATTCCGTTTGAGTATGGCGACTACCTGGTCGTACCACGCGGCACCATTTACCAGTTAGAATTTGACAGCGAGGATAACCGTCTGTTTATTGTAGAAAGCTTCAGTCCGATACGATCGCCAAAGCGTTATCTGAATCAGTATGGACAATTGATGGAACATGCGCCTTATTGTGAGCGCGATCTGAAATTACCAACTGACCTTGAAACCCATGATGAGAAAGGCGACTTCAAGATTCTGATCAAAAAACAGGGCTTGATCTATCCGTATATCTATGGCACTCACCCTTTCGATTTTGTTGGATGGGATGGTTATCATTACCCTTATGCTTTCTCAATCCACAATTTTGAACCAATTACTGGCAGGCTGCATCAACCACCACCGGTACATCAAACTTTTGAGGGGCACAACTTTGTGATCTGCTCATTTGTACCACGCAAGTTTGATTATCACCCGCTATCCATTCCAGCGCCATACAATCACAGCAATGTGGATAGCGACGAAGTGCTTTACTATGTAGATGGTGATTTTATGAGCCGAAAAAGCGTGGTAAAAGGACAAATCACCCTGCATCCGGGAGGCATACCACACGGACCGGCACCGGGAGCAGTTGAGCGGTCAATCGGCAAAGAATCAACCGACGAGCTGGCAGTTATGATCGACCCGTTCAGACCGCTGATGCTGACCGAAGATGCTCTAAAAATAGAAGACGAAAATTATTACAAGAGTTGGTCTGAATAAGCTGAAAGGCGAAAGGTTAAAGCTGAAAGGTTTTTCAATCAATAATTCAGTCATTCACTAATTCACTCATTAAAAGAAAATGGAAACACTAACCATAGATACGAAACAACAATCAACAGATTTTTTACCGCTGAACGGTACGGATTATGTTGAATTTTATGTGGGCAATGCCAAGCAGGCGGCGCACTTTTATAAAACTGCATTTGGTTTTCAGAGCCTGGCTTATGCCGGACCAGAAACTGGTGTCCGCGACCGGGCGTCATATGTATTAAAACAAGACAAGATACGTTTGGTGCTGACCACACCCCTCCATTCTGATCACCCCATAGCTGATCATTTAAAAAAGCATGGCGATGGCGTTAAAATATTGGCTTTATGGGTAGATGATGCCTATGATGCATTTGAACAGACAACCAAGCGCGGTGCACAGCCTTACCAGCAGCCGCAAACAATGAAAGATGAGCATGGCGAAGTCCGCACAAGCGGTATTAAGCTTTATGGGGAAACCGTACATCTATTTGTTGAACGCAAAAATTACAATGGCGTCTTTTTACCGGGCTACCAGGAGTGGCATTCCGATTACAACCCAACTCCAACCGGCCTAATGTATGTGGATCATTGCGTAGGTAACGTGGGCTGGCATAAAATGAACGAGTGGGTGAATTTTTATGAAGAAGTGATGGGCTTTAAAAACATCCTGACCTTTGACGATAAGATGATCTCAACCGAGTATTCTGCCTTGATGAGCAAAGTGATGAGCAATGGTAACGGCTATGTGAAGTTTCCTATAAATGAACCTGCCGAAGGTAAAAAGAAATCACAGATAGAGGAATATCTCGAATTTTATGAAGGCGAAGGCGTACAGCATTTGGCGTTGGCAACCGATCATATTGTTGAAACGGTAACCGAGTTAAAAAACCGCGGTGTGGAGTTTCTGCATGTGCCAAATACCTATTATGATGACCTGATCCAGCGTGTAGGGCATATCGACGAAGACCTGGAGCCATTGAAAGAGCTGGGTATTTTAGTTGACCGCGATGATCAGGGTTACCTTTTACAAATCTTTACCAAACCACTGGAAGACAGGCCGACGGTATTCTTTGAAATCATTCAGCGCAAAGGTGCCCGTTCATTTGGCGCGGGTAACTTCAAAGCTCTTTTTGAAGCCATAGAGCGTGAGCAGGAGTTAAGAGGAAACCTTTGATTTCGGATTGCGGAAGTTCGATTTCGGAATTAATATTAATTTAGTTTTAGTTTGGCCGGGTAATGCCCGGCTTTTTTTGTCGGTTTTCATCATCAAAATCGTTATCTTAGCGTTAAGATTTGTGGCCATGAAAATTAAAGATGAGTTTCACCATTTAATTGATACGATAGAAGATGAGCAGCTTCTAAAAAGCTATTATCAGCTTATTCAATCCATGAATGTTAGTTCGGGTGGAAAACTGTGGAGTGCGCTTAGTGAAATCGAAAAGCAAGAGCTATTTTTAGCTTATGATGAAAGCTTTGATGAAAAAAATCTGTTAAGTCACGAACAAGTCAAACAGCAGCACGAAAAATGGTTAAAACCATAATTTGGAATCGTCGTGCAAGCGATAGTTTTAATGGCATAATTGAATATCTTCAAAATGAATGGGGCGACCGCGTAACCAAGAATTTCGTTAAACGTGCCTACCAAATAATAGAATTCTTATCTGAGCACCCGGAAATGGGAACCCTTGAAAATCCTGAAAAGCAAATAAGAGGGTTCGTGATAACCAAACACAACACATTGTTTTATAGAATAGAAGATGAGAAAATCGTCCTGCTAGTCTTCTTTGATAATAGACAACACCCACGCAAAAAGACCTTTTAAGTAATGATGGATGTTACTGAAGTTATTGAATTAGTAAAGCAATATTCCAACCCGAAATACCTCGAGGGAATGAAACGTTTCGGCGTCGATAACTCAAAAGCCTTGGGCGTATCATTGCCTAACCTGAGAAAAGTAGCTAAAAGTTTTAAGAAGGACCACCAATTGGCGCTCGAGCTTTGGGCAACCGGCATACATGAATGCCGGGTATTGGCTTCGTTGGTTGATGATCCTAAATTGGTAACACCAGAGCAAATGGATAACTGGGTTTCAGATTTTTACTCCTGGGATATGTGTGACCAGGTATGCGGCAATTTGTTCGACCGTACCTCTTTCGCAGTCGAAAAAGCCTTGGAATATAGCCGATCAGAAAAAGAGTATATCAAACGGGCTGGTTTTGTGTTGATGGCCGAATTTGCGGTTCATGATAAAAAAACAAGCAATGAAGCTTTTATGCCATTCTTTCCTGTAATCGAACGCGAGGCCTGGGATGATCGAAACTTTGTTAAAAAGGCCGTTAACTGGGCTCTGAGGCAGATTGGGAAGAGAAATAAAAATCTTGGAAAGGCTGCAAAAGAGTGTGCATTGCGAATCGCCCGGCAAGAAAGTAAGGCCGCCAAATGGATAGCTAAAGATGCTTTGGCTGAATTTGAAAAGAAGTTTGGGGATTAGTACATTTATCCTACTAATCGGTTTAATCATGGTACGGAACCTACTTATCGCGCTATTATTACTCGGAAGCATTAGTTGCTCCGCGCAATCCCAAAATCCAGAATATGATGCTCAGTTGGCCCAAAAGCTTGGCGCTGATGATTACGGCATGAAACAATATGTGATGGCATTTTTAAAAGCCGGTCCAAACCGGCCTAAAGATTCTGTTGCGCGGATGAAACTGCAGATGGCTCATTTGAAAAACATTACACGTTTGGCCAATGAGGGTAAACTCATCCTTGCCGGCCCATTTATGGATGACCAACCTATAAAAGGCATTTTTATTTTTAACGTGACCAGCATTGAAGAAGCAAAAAAATTAACCGAAACCGATCCGGCTATCCAGGCGGGATCATTGGTGATGGAACTACACCCCTGGTATGGCTCTGCAGCCCTGATGCAAGTTGTCGAAACTCACAAAAAACTGCACAAAAAAAGCTTTACCGATTAAATCGGCAAGAATTTGAAGCATTTTTTTCTTAAAAATCTACTTTATTAGTGGTTCAGATACTTATTTGAACATCAGTAGTATATGGGCAATTTATTTCCCATTTTAAGGTGCTCAATAGGGGAAAAATGCAAAATTATATTCTGGAACTGAACTTAATATCCTTTTTTAACGTAAAATAACCAATTGTAAATGAAGTAAATAAGAGATACATTTAATCCTTGTTTTTTGCTTCAAATGATTGGTATTTAATTTGTTATCCAAGACTGTTAAGATGAATAATACCCGTCATCTAATTAATTGAACTAATGACTAAAGTATACTTTAACCATCATAAAATCATTGTGAACTATCTGAAAATATGAGCGTTACAGAAGGAGACAAATTTTCTTATGATGGCGATTTCCATGTTACCGACCTTATTAACGCAATAAACACAGGTATCTGGGAATATAACATCATCACGAAAGACGTGAAATGGTCTTCCGGTTTCTATTCTATTTTAGGATATGATCCGGGTGATATACCAAACACGTACGACTTCTTCTTTGAAAATCTCCTGTACTACGAAGATAAACCTGTATTCCAGAGATCATTAAACAGACACCTCCACGATCCCGCTGAAACCGTGCTAATACGCCTTTTGACTAAACGCAAAGGCTATCGCTGGTTTGAGAGCACTATAAAAAAATGGGGCGATAAAGCCGAACCCAAAATTACCGGCTCCATTGTAGATGTCCACGACTTTAAGTTATTAGAGCTTCAGGCCAACCGTAATGATTTTCTTTTTAAAGAGACCATTAAGGTTGCTAAAGTTGGCGGCTGGGAGATCGATGTTAAAAGCAGAACGATTACCCTGTCGCGCGAAGCTTATGATATATTCGAACTTCAGGATAAGGTTAAACTGACTGTAGAAGAGACTACCAGTTTCTTTGAGCCTCAGCACCGAGAAGCCATAAGCGCAGCGATTGACAATATTATCCAATACTCGCAGCCATTTGACCTGGAGCTTTTGTTCCGAACAGCAAGAAACAACCAGATTTGGCTGCGCGCGAGGGGTATCGCGGTGATTGACGAATTCGGCCAGTGCGTAACCGCGCGCTGCATATTCCAGAACATCGACTACATCAAAAAGAAGGAGATGGACGTTCAGAACGCAGTGAACCTATTGAGTGATCAGAACAAGCGCCTTCAAAATTTCGCCTACATCGTATCACACAATTTACGTTCGCACACAGGTAACCTGCAATTTATGGTCAACCTTCATGATCAAACGGATGTGCCTGACGATAAGAAAGAGATCTTCGCGCACATCAAATCGATCAGCGAAAGTTTAAAAACTACCATTGATCACCTGAGTGAGATTGTTAAAATACAAACAGAGATCGGCAAAGAGCGTAAACGCCTGGATTTTGAAACGACATTTAAGACCGTGATGTCGGCGCTCGAAAGCAACATCAATGCAACTCATGCGCAGATTGAATATGATTTCAGCAAATGTCCGGAAGTAAGTTACATACCTGCCTACCTGGAAAGCATACTACAGAACCTGTTGACCAATTCATTAAAATATCGCAATCCTGCACGCACGCCTATTATCAAATGCAGCACGATGAAGGATGGTAATCATGTTTACCTTTATTTTGAAGATAATGGCCTGGGCATAGACATGGAACGTTACGGCGACAGCGTATTCGGTATGTACAAAACCTTCCATAACCATCCTGAATCTAAAGGCATTGGCCTGTTCATCACCCGCAACCAGATAGAAGCACTTGGCGGTTCCATCAATGTAGAAAGCAATGTGAATGAGGGGACGAAGTTTACGATTAAGTTAGTGTGATAGTCAATCAGTGATCAGTTAACCAGTGATCGGTTAATCGGGATTTACTATCGATTGCACCTGATCACTGGTTAACTGATCACCGGTCACTATCACTCAATATAACTTTCCAGTATCTTAAAACCTTTTATAGTTTTCAATTCGACTGAATTAATTGTTTTTGGCAGCAGGATACACTCTCCCATTTTCACAGAATATTCTTTGCCATCAGCTTCAATAACGTATTCACCTTCAACACAAACATGGATGACGAAAGAGTCCAAAGCTGAATAATCCTTTGAGGTGTTTTCTGTGAAGTCCATCATATTAGTTGTAAAATAAGGGCATTTTACTACGCCTACAGTCTCATTCTTTTTAGGCTGATATTTGGTTTTATATTCCGGGTAGAAGTTATAATCGATAGCAGCTAAAGCTTCTTCGGTATGTAGTTCACGCTTATGGCCCTTGTCATCTATGCGGTCAAAATCATAAATACGGTAGGTGATATCTGAAGTCTGCTGTATTTCGGCTATCAGTAAACCTTTGCCAATGGTATGCACCCTACCTGCAGGCAAAAAGAAAACATCGCCTGCGGAGACGTCTTCGCGATTCAGGATATCCATAATGTGGCCACTATTCAGTTTGTCGACATATATCTGCTCGTTTACCTGTCGATTAAAACCCGATATTAAGGTTGAACCTGTATCCGCTTCGATAACATACCACATTTCAGTTTTCCCGAAGGAGTTATGACGTTTTTTAGCCAACTCATCATTTGGGTGTACTTGTATAGAGAGGTCATCATTAGCATCGATAAACTTTATCAGTAACGGGAAAATGTTGCCAAAATGGTCATAAACCTTTTTACCAACTAGTTTGTCCTGGTATTTCTCCAGCAGATCAGCCAGAGATTGTCCTTCAAGTTCACCATTTGCCACAACTGAAACATCTGATTTAACACCCGATATTTCCCAGGTTTCACCACAATTTGGCAAGTTGCCGAAATCTTTATGCAGATAGGTTCTGATCTTCTGACCACCCCAGATTTTATCTTTATAAATGGTTTTGAATTTTAAAGGATAGAGTGTTGACATAGATATAGCTGTGTTTGCCGCAAATGTATAAGTTATAGTGTAAACAGTGAAAAACGA
>JAFAKI010000310.1 GCA_019235595.1 Mucilaginibacter sp.
GGATTTTATCAACCAAACGGGTTAAAAAACGTGATTGGGAATTATAATTCACATCGAACCCATACATGGTATTGGAGATCGATTCCTGTCCGATAACTTCATTTTGAGTAATCGGTTGCTCGGTGAGATGCATCACTGTAGCACCCAGTGCCAGGTTGTCGTTCACCTTATAGTCGAACCGTGAACCAAATAAGGATTTCTGCTGAACGCCGAACAGTTCGTTATTCTCAATATTCACCGTAATTGGTTGCCCAGATGCCAGCAAGGCCTGGTTCAATATCCTTAATCTGCCTGCCGTGTAATCTACGGTATAATCTGTTCCTTCAACCAGTTTAATCGTCCCTGCGCTTACTATTACTGCCCCTTGCGGAATATTGGTCGCATTCAACTGGTATTCCGATCCTCCTTGAGAAGAATAAGTGCCCTTCATGACATACCTGTTCAGCTGTGGAAAGAATTGTTGCGCAATGGTTTTGGTCGAATCGTATATAGGCTGGTAAACATAGCGCTTGATCAGGTCCTGCTCGCCCGGGTCAAATTGTTTGGCTAAATCAGAACCAAACGGCTCGAGGACAGGGAACACCAGTCGCCCATTAGTTGGGTCGATGGTAATACCCGGCAAAAAGTCGAACACTCCATCGGGCTTTTTATCGTTCTGCGGATCGAGGTTGTCTAATCCAAGCAACTGTATCCAGAGTTTACTTTTGGTATGAATACCTTCATCCATTATCGGTTTCGCGATGCCAGATTTTTCATCCAGCCTTGAAATGTTCAGCCTGAAATTATTCTGACTAATCTGAAATGCACCCAGTGAATAGATGTTCTTCATCATCAGTTTCCAGGTAGGAAGGCTGGTCTTCAGCAAAGAGTTTTTTAACAGCTTTACATACAATACCTGCGGCGTATTCGGGTTCACCGGAATATCTGTCGAGAACTCACCTACCTGGTATTGAACACCATTCACGGTATATTGATAGGCTACTGCCAGTACCTCATCGTTGTTTAAAGCGTTGTTTAGTGAGATATAACCCAGTTGCGGGCTCAGCGTGTACTCCTTCTCAGTTAGCTTACGAGCGTAGGTCAGTTTAGCATAGTTGTCCGAACCGCCACTACCCTGGAAGTAACTTACAATCGCATTAGAGCTCGATAATCGTGCTGCTGCTGGCAAGCCTTTAAGCAACGAGTTGGATTGCTGCGCAAAACCGGGCCCGGAGAAACCGGCAGGCAAAGCACTGTAGGCAGCACCGCCTTGTACCAAAGTTGTATTATAAGGCTTGTTTTCGCCAAGGTCCATAAAGCCGACTACATCGCGTGAGCCGGTGGTGCTATTGGTGCGGTTAGTCACCCAAACTTCTATGCGCGTAATGTTGATGTTAGAGCTGATAATCGGGATATTAGCTAAAGCCTTGTTATAATTATCCCTGAAATATTGAGACAGGAAATAGTGTTTGTTGGCTTCGTAATCAGCAGGCGTCAACGAAAATGTGCCTTGTTGTGCGCCATTAGTAATGGTCAGCGTTTTTGATTGTGAGCGTTGTTGTGAGAATATACTCGTTACGTTCAGTCTGCCAAACTTCAACTTGGTTTTGATACCGAATAATGCTTGCGTACCTGTTATCAGGGTGGTGTTTAGCGGAAAGCTAACGGTACCTATTTCTACTTTTTGTATGATCTCATCGGGTGTGCCGGTATAATCGAGTTTGATCTGATTTTCAAACTGAAACTGCGCTTCTGTATTGTAATTGGTGGTAATCTTCAGCTTATCTCCAATTGACCCGGTCACATTCATCTGAATGCGCTGATCAAAATTAAAGTTAAACTGGTTACGCTGCCGGGTACTGAACAAGGGGTTCTGATTGCTGTTGATCTGCCCTGCCAGAATCATTTCTGCTGAACCCTGGGGCCGTATGGCGATAACATCACTACCAAATATCTGCGCAAAGGTGTGACTGCGCACATTAATACTTGGTATAAACCCAGGCTGCTGCGACTGGTAGGCATAATTATCAGATAACTGTTTGAAATAATTGCGTTCCTCTTCCCGCTGTCTAAGTTGCAGATACTCTTCTATAGTAAGGTAACGCGGCGGGCGGTATAAATAGCCACCCACTCTTTCATACAGGATATATTGATTGGTTGCCGGATTATACTCAAAAGAGCGCACCAGGTTTGGCGGATCAGGGTTCAGGAAACCTTCGCGTAGTTGATTATTTCTTGACTCGGTACCGTTATAAGGAGCGGTGATGAGTAATGAATCCTTTTTCCCTTTAGGCTGCTGTTGGGCAAAAGCGCTTCTGATACCGCAAAACGCAGTGATAAGCAAGGCTATTGTGACAGCTTTAAGAGTAAATTTCGGACCCAATCGATTGGTAAAAATTATTCGTAATTATAAGCTTTTTAGCGCAGATTTAATTAATTGCTCTACTGTTAAATCATGGCTATTTTTATTCAATTCCTGCTCCAATACCTTCTCAACAGCATTTTTTGCAAATCCCAGCATAATCAGCGCCGACAATGCCTCGTCTTTTACTGTTTTGTTTGATGGTACAGCAATTAATGTATCAGGTCCTTCTTTGCGTAGTTTATCCTGTAATTCCAGTACAAGCCTTTGCGCCGATTTGGGCCCGATGCCTTTGATCCGCTGTATCAAAGGGACATCGCCTTTTACAATGGCCGTTTGTATCTCTTCAGGAGTGATAGATGACAACATCATCCGCCCTGTATTAGGGCCTATCCCCGAAACCGATATCAGGTGAAGAAATAATCTGCGCTCGCCCTCGTCGGCAAAACCGTAAAGGGTATGCGCGTCTTCCTTCACATGCAGCCATGTAAACAGCTTACATTTTTCGCTGTCGCCCAGCTTTGAATAAGTACTTAATGATATGTTGATATGGTAGCCTACACCACCCGCCTCAATTACCACATATGAAGGGCTTTTATAAGCCAATTTTCCGTCAATATATGCGTACATTCTATTTCTGAGCGATTATTAACGTGTACGTGAATTAGCGTTATTGGTTACGTTTGCGGCATTTTCGGCCTTTCCCTGGGCATCGACGACGGCAATGGTTACCATGTTCACAATTTCCCGAACCGAGCTGCCCAACTGAAGTACATGTACCGATTTTTTGAGTCCGAGCAAAATCGGTCCCACAGCTTCGGCTCCACCGATTTCCTGTAGCAGTTTGTAAGCGATGTTACCCGATTCAAGGTTAGGGAAAATCAGGGTATTCGCCGGAGCGCCGTTTAAAGTAGAGAATGGGAAATTATCTGCAAGCAAACTTGAGTTGAGGGCAAAGTTGGCCTGCATATCGCCGTCTACTATCATATCAGGATACCGCTCATGCAATTTACGTACGGTTTCACGGGTCTTCAACGGTATCGGGCCTTCATTTGAGCCAAAGTTTGAGTAGGACAATACGGCAATGCGGGGTTTTATATTGAATTGCCTTACCGAATGATCGATCAGAACGGTAATATCGATGAGTTCATCCACGGTAGGGTCGACATTTACGGTTGGGTCGCCTATAAATACCGGGCCCTTGTTGGTCATCATCAGGTACATACCCGCCACCCGGTTTACGCCTTCTTCAATACCGATGATTTGCAATGCGGGCTTAATGGTTGATACATAGTCTTTTGTCAAACCAGAAATCAATGCGTCTGCCCTGCCAAACTGAACCATGCAGGCACCGTAATAGTTACGCTGATGGGTCATCTTCCTGGCTTCGTGCAGGGTGATACCTCTGCGCTGGCGTTTCTGGTACAGATATTCTGCGTATTCCTCAAAGT
>JAFAKI010000209.1 GCA_019235595.1 Mucilaginibacter sp.
AACGGCACACCAAAGTTAAGCGTTGCCTTACCGCCTGCAGGCATACAAGCAAAGGGCTGCCCAACCGGGCTGAATGGGTTAAGCAGGTTGTTGTTAATGAGCTGGTAACCGTAAGTGCCTACAACACTACCGTCGGTCGATCTGGCAATGATGGTATAGTTAGCTTTGATAGGCGTAAATTGATACCCGGTGTTTGGTATAGTAATGTTAGAACCTTCATTGCCCCCGGTGGTTTCATTGTGAAAGCTGGCGGTAACTGTACCGCTGGAAGTGGGCAATATGGTATATGGCGAAGTGGTACCGACGCATCGCCCAAATACATTCGTGCCGACCGTCTCTGTACATGAAAGTGTTGGCGTTATTGCCGTACCTGCCTGAACGGTGATGCTCGCTGTATTTGAACTGGTGGATGCAGGAGTAGTCGTCACAACCTCTATTTTGTAACTTCCGGCCGCTAGTCCGTTGGGTATTGTCGCGTTTACAAACCCAGCGTAAAACCCGGAATAGGTACCAATAACTGTTGTTCCGGAGGAAAAAGAGCCGGATGAATTGGATAAAATTACCTGGAACTGGTTGCTGTTTTTATCGAGACAAGTACCTGTGGTACCAAGACTGATAGGAACAGCAACGGTTGAGCCGGGAGCATAAGGTCCGGGATCAACAGTACCAACCGTTATGGTTTGAGCAAAAGCACCTTTTATTGTGAATAAGGTGAATATTGCTAAAAGGTACAAATATTTCGTAAAGGTCTTGTCCATACATTTTTCAATTTGTTGTAGGGGTACGCCTAACAGTTGTTCTTTACCATTTTAGCAAGAAAACCTGCTTTTAATGAAAACGCAGGTTTTAAGTAATCAGAACTAACTTCAGCCTTTATACGAAGCTGAGTGTATTGGGTTGCAGTATTTTAGGGATTATTGGCCTGTTTAAAACAAAGGGAAAAAAGTCAAACTAAAAATCTTTGATTAACTGGCGGTTAATTATAATATCTGAAGTGAAAAAAAGTTAAAATGTGGATAAGTTTTATCCAAAAAACAGGTACGAAACGAAGATGGCAGCTATAATTCCTGCTAAATCTGCTATTAGACCAAAGGGTATTGAGTACCGAAATTTTTTGATACCAACCGAACCAAAATAGAGCGCGACAATATAAAATGTAGTATCAGCAGAACCATTAAAAACGCAGCCTAAACGGCCTGCAAAACTGTCCGGGCCGAAGGTCTGCATAGTAGTGATCATCATTGCGCGAGATCCCGAGCCACTCAGCGGTTTCATGTAAGCTACCGGCATGGCATCCACAAAACGGGTATCGAGCCCCAAACCATTTACCGCCCACCTTAAACCATCATTCATATACCCCAAGGCACCGCAACTACGGAAAACAGCAATGCCTACCAGCATGGCAACCAGGTAAGGAATTATTTTTATACAAGTATCAAAACCCCCTTTTGCACCATCAATAAATGCTTCAAAAACATTGATTTTTTTGATAAGTCCACCCACTATAAATATTACTGCTATCGCAAAAAGGAGGAAATTACTGGAAACTTTAGAAAATGTACTGATTTGTTCCTTTGTAAGATGTGTCGTGAAGTACCATACCAACAAGATGATTAATAGTGTCAACCCTCCAATCCAAGCAATAATCACCTTATCAAAAAGATTTATCCGCTGTTTAATAGACACAGCTATCATCCCAATAACGGCCGATGCAAATGTAGCTATGATGCAGGGTATAAAAATGTCAGTCGGGTCTTTCGCATGCAATATGGCACGCTGTGCAATAATGGTAACTGGCAGTAATTGCAACCCGGAGGTTAATAATACCAGGAACATAATTTGAGCATTAGAGGCTGTATCCTTCTTTGGATTTAGTTCCTGTAGGCTATCCATCGCTTTTAGACCGAGCGGAGTAGCGGCATTAGTAAGCCCAAGTAAGTTGGCAGAGAAACTCATCATAAGATTTCCCATTGCAGGATGTCCGTCTGGTATTTCCGGAAAAATACGTCTGAAAAATGGGCCAACGATTCGTGATAAAAACCTTATAGCGCCGGCTTTTTCGCCTATGTTCATTATTCCAAGCCAAAGGGTCATGGCACCTGCCAAGGGTAGAGCTATGTCCATTACTGCCGTCTGAGACGAGCTGAATAGGCTGTCGACAATTGATTTAAAGGCGTCTGTATCACCCAGGAAAATCAATTTTACGAGGGCAATTATAAAAGCGATAAGAAAAAAGAAGATCCAGATATAGTTAAGGGCCATAGCGCTTATTCAGGTGCTGAAGGTAATAGTTTTTTGTAAAAAAAATTAAGATTTCCTTGCTATATTTAATGACAGATATCGCGACCATGAAACAGGTATCCAAAAATATATTGACAGCAATTTACCAGTTTATCAAATCTCTCAACAACCCCGACAATCGCCCGATAGACTGGAATACCAACCCCTTACCGGGGCAATGGTCAAAAAAAGAGATCATGGGTCATTTATGCGATAGTGCCATGATCAACCTGCAGCGTTTCATAAGATGCACTTATGAAGAGAATTTCAAACTGGTTTATGAGCAGGATGAATGGGTAAAGGCGCAGCATTACCAGGAAATGACTCAAGATGAAGTACTGCAATTGTGGAAGATACTGAATTTGCAGATCATCCATGTGCTGGATAATTACCCGGCCGACAGGATGCAAGCCAAATGCGATACCGGTCAAACCGAGGTAAAACTGCACACTATAGAATGGCTGGCCAACGATTATTTAGAGCATTTACAACATCATTTAAACCAGATCAAAGTGCATGAACCCGTTAATTGATACCTTTTGATATGGTGGAGAATGAGATAGTTAAAACAGCCGGATATTCCGGCACTCCGCTGGCTAAAAAGCTCGGGATAAAAGGCGATTTTCATGTTGATTTGATCAATGCGCCGGAATATTACTTATGCCTCTTTACGGATCTACCGGCCAATCTGTATTTTGGAAATGATAAAGATGTCAAAGTCGATCTGATCCATTTTTTTACCAAAAGCCGGGAAGAATACCAATCACTACTGCCACAATTAAAGAATCGCATCAAACCCAACGGGTCAATATGGATATCGTGGCCGAAGAAATCATCCAAAGTACCAACGGACATTACAGAAGATGTCATCCGTAATTTCGCCTTACAAAGCGGTTTGGTGGATATAAAAGTTTGCGCAGTTGATGAAACCTGGTCAGGTCTGAAACTGGTTATTCCTGTTAAGGATCGTTAACGTTGGTTGTAGTGGTTATAAAGGTTGTAATGGTTGTAGAGGTTTGCAACAATTAATCCACCTATTACAACATCTACAACCATTACAACAACTACAACCTTCACCCAAACTTATTGTAACTGAAGCCGTAAAAGAGGTTATTAAAAGTATTTTCTTATTAACCTAAGTTTAAAATTTATTTATTAAAAGTCAGATTTGTGCCCTTGGGTAACATTCCTGTCTAAAAATGATAACTTTGCAACCTATAATTATTAAAAAGCATGCCTACTATTCAACTTTCGCGTGTACACGGTGATTTCGGCTTTGAGGCTACAGATGAGAATGGCCACACTATTAAAATGGACAGCAGCCCCGAAAGCGGCGGTTTAAACTACGGCGTTCGTCCGATGCAAAGCCTGTTGATGGCTTTAGGCGGATGCTCTGCTATCGATGTGATCAGCATATTGAAAAAACAACGTCAGGATGTGGTTGATTATAAAATGACCATTAGCGGAGAGCGCGAAAAAGGTAAGGAACCATCACTTTGGCAAACTATCCACGTTAAATTTCAGCTGTATGGCGACATTGACAAGGATAAAGCTGAACGCGCGGTTGACCTGTCGATCAATAAGTATTGCTCGGTTGCAGCTACTTTGATGAAGGCCGGTGCAACTATAACCACTCAGGTGGTTGTACACCCGGCTTTGTAATTACAACACATTCTTCTATCACATTCACAAAATATCATGTCTAAAAAACTAGATCCGGTTACCCAGGCTATCCGTATACAATCGCAGAAAACCCAGCAACAAGAACATTCTACTCCGTTATATCTTACCAGCAGCTTTACTTTTGATGAAGCCGAGGCTATGCGCGCAGCATTTGCTGACGAGACAGATGATAATATCTATAGCCGTTTCAGCAATCCGAACGTTGATGAATTTATTGCCAAAATGTGCGCTTTGGAAGGTGCAGAGGCAGGCTTTGCTACGTCAACCGGGATGAGCGCAATATTCTCGTCCATGTTTGCCCTGCTGAGTAAAGGAGATCATTTGATCTGTTGCAGCTCTGTTTTTGGCAGCACGTTTACCATGGTAACCAAATATCTTTCGCGATTTGGTATTGAAAGCACGCTGGTGGCTGCTAATGATAATGCAGCATGGGAAGCAGCAGTTAAACCGAACAGTAAAATGGTTTACCTTGAAACGCCTACCAATCCGCAGTTAGAAGTGCTCGACCTGGAATGGATAGGACAGTTTTCAAAAAAACATGGATTAATACTGAATGTTGATAATTGCTTTGCTACACCACTACTACAACGCCCGGTTGATTTTGGCGCTGACATCGTTGTACATTCCGCAACCAAATGGATAGACGGACAGGGTAGGGTATTAGGTGGTGTGATCGTTGGTCGCGCCGATCTGATAAAAGATATTTACCTGTTCTGCCGTAATACCGGCCCTTCTATGTCGCCGTTCAACGCATGGGTATTGAGTAAAAGTTTGGAAACCTTGGATGTACGCATGCAGCGTCATTGCGATAACGCTTTGAAAATAGCGGAAACCTTACAAAGCAATCCAAATGTATCATGGGTAAAATATCCGTTCCTGAAAGGACACCCGCAATATGATATTGCCAAGAAACAAATGAAATTAGGCGGCGGGGTATTATGTTTCGAGATAAAAGGCGGTTTGGAAGCTGGGCGTAAATTCCTCGACGCACTCGAGATGCTGTCAGTAACTGCTAATCTGGGCGACACGCGCAGTATTGCCTCACACCCAGCGAGTACGACACATTCACGGTTGAGCGATGCAGAAAGATTGTCTGTTGGTATTACTCCGGGCTTGATTCGTATATCTGTTGGTTTAGAAAAAGTTGAGGATACAATAGCTGATATTACCCAGGCTTTAGAAAAAAGCAGCCGTTAATCGTCTTGTAAGATTTTATAAATAAGAAAGCCGCCCATTTTGAGCGGCTTTTTATATTTTATGGGACATCAAAGAAATCTGCCAGGGGCCCAAAATAAGAATCATCCCAGCCCTCAGCAAAACTGTCATAATCAGCGTCGGGAATATTAGTATGTCTTAATTCAACTGAAGTTCCTTTTTTATCGGGGTGAAGTTTTATAGTAACAATAGATGCTTCCGGCTGGCCATCA
>JAFAKI010000219.1 GCA_019235595.1 Mucilaginibacter sp.
GGGAACGGTATTATTTATAAGGTTGATTGGGTTGATTAAGTTAAGTGGTTGATTGAGTTTTAACTCTTTGACTGCTTTAACAACTCAATCAACCCAATCAACTTAACCCAACTAACCCCAGAAAAACTCACCGACCAAAATCCCCGCTTTACCGGGAAAACCCCGCTGTACAACTAATAGAGGCCGTTTTGCTGTAACGGATCTTTCGTGCGATCGTCTTATGGGTGTATTTAGAAACAAACAGACTGACAATCAAAACATTAAATATCATGAAAACAAGAATTTTTTCCTTAGTAGCTATTGCAGCAGTAGTTTTAGGAATAGGCAACACCACCTTCGCAGCAACAAAAGATTCAGCTGCAAATAACAGTGAAGTAAGCACTGTATTGAAGGTTAGCAAGATCAACAAGATCGAAGTTCGCGGAAATGTTGAACTATATGTAACCGATGGTGCAGACGACCAGGTGAAGGTTTACAACCACTACTATTCAGAAAGCGCATTTATTCAAAATAACAACGGTACATTACGCATTTCATCTTTCGCTGATCAGAAGCTGGTAGTTTGGGTTAAAGCCGAAATGTTAACTTCAATCGCCGCTTATGACAATGCCGAAGTAAAATCATTCGGTAAACTTGCTCCGCTTGAAATGGAGGTAACTTTACACGACAACGCTTACGCCAATTTAGATGTAGACGGTTACAGCATGAACATCACCGTAAGCAACCGTGCAAAAGCCGACCTTGCCGGTAACGTAGATCAATGCAACTTAAAATACGACCGCTCAGCATATGTAAACAGTACCAACTTTGCTGCAGCCCACATCACCAGGACCGTTGACGGAGGCGCAAAAAACGAAGAACTGGTAGGCATCTAAAATCATCACTTGTAAAAGTTCAACATATCATTCATCAGAGCCGCCTGTTTAACAGACGGCTTTTTCTTTTTGGCTGATTGGTCATTTGTCAATAGTCATTAGCCATTGGTCAATAGTTATTAGTCGATAGTTATATCGCGTTTTAAACAGTGCTAATCTCGCCTTGCGCCATCCGCCACGTGCTCCCTCCAGAAATTTTCACCGACAGTTTTCAGCCGTTTACCGGGAAAATATGGCCATACATCTAATAGTCGGGTTTTGGCTGTAACGTTATGTTTTGATGGTCGTCTTATGGGTGTATTTAGAAACAAATAAATTGACAATCAAAACATTAAATATCATGAAAACCAAATTTTTATCCTTCGTAGCTATCGCAGCAATAGTATTAGGAGTAAGCAACACAACCGTAGCAGCAGTAAAAGACAGCGCAGCTGCAAGCAACAACAGCGAAGTTAGCACTGTGCTAACTAACGTAAGCAAGATCAACAAAATCGAAGTTCGCGGAAACGTTGAGGTATTTGTATCAGACGGTTCAGCCGACCAGGTAAAAGTATACAACCGCTACTATTCAGAAAGCGCTTTGGTACAAAGCCAAAACGGTGTATTGCGTATCTCATCTTTTGCTGATCAGAAATTAGTAGTTTGGGTTACTGCAGCTCAGTTAAGCAGCATCTCAGCTTATGATAATGCTGAAGTAAAGTCATTCGGTAAATTATCAGCAATAGAAATGAATGTTACTTTACATGATAATGCTTATGCTAATTTGGACCTGGATGGATATAGCGCTGATATCACCTTAAACAACCGCGCAAAAGCCGACTTAAACGGTAACGTAAACGAATGTAACTTAAAATATGATCGTTCAGCTACTGTAAACGGTACTAATTTTGCCGCTGAACACATGACTAAAACAGTTGACGGATTAGTTAACAATACCAACGAAGATATCGCGATACTCTAATCCTACTTTTGCAAAAGTTCACCATATAATCAGAGAGCCGTTCTTGTAAATTGAACGGCTTTTTTTATTTTTGATGTAACCAGATCTGATCAAACACGTCAAATACCTAAAAGAATCAACCATGAAGAAGCTATACATCAATGCAATATTATTTATTGCCGCCATATCATTATCCGTCTTGTCGTCTTGCCGGTTCGGCTGTGTTAAAGGCTCAGGTCACCAGGTAACCAAATCAGATAGGGTGACCGACTTTACGCGACTTGATATCTCCGGCAGTTTTAAGGTTAACCTAAAACAGGACAGTAGTTTAAATGTATCCATCACCGCTGATGATAACCTGATGAAATATATCCACGCGAGTTTGGATGGGGACAGACTACGCATTTATTCAAAGAAAAATTTATGCGGCAGCGGTGAAATGATAATTAATATTGGTGTCAAAAATCTAACTGAAATAAAAGCTGCTGGCGGAATTAATCTGGTTACCGACGGAAAGCTAACTACAAAAGACCTGAAGTTTGAGTTAAACGGAGCAAGTAAGGTAGATATGGACCTGAATGCCGACAACGTCATCACTGAAGGCCATGGTTCAACTGATATGAATTTAAGAGGGCAGGCTGCATCGCATAAAATTGAATTTGCAGGCAGTGGCAAAATCAATGCCCTTGATTTTGTGGTTGGCAGTTATGATATTGAAACAACAGGTGCAAGTGACTGCAATATTAATGTGCTGAACGAACTGAATGTGAACACCACAGGCGCTGCTGATATTAAATACAAGGGCAACCCGTCAAAAGTTAATACCAGTAAAATGGGGGCCGCTACTGTAACGAAGATCAATTAATGCATTGAAAAAAATATTGCTTATAAAAGCTCCGGAAACGGAGCTTTTTGCTTTTAATCCTCAGTACGTTTACCTGCATTAAACCAAGCAATAAGATCGGCCAGATTGAATTATTTCTAAAAAATTATTAATACCTTTGCACTCCCAAATCAAAGGGCATGCTGTTTGATAATGGCATGAGTGACACAGGATTTTAGTAAAAACGAAATAATAAGATGAACATCTCACAGGAAAAAATCGACAGCCTGAATGCCGTTGTAACCATCAATATCAAACCTGAAGATTATCAGGCCCGAGTTGACAAAGCGATAAAAGATCATGCGAAAAAAGCAAAAATTCCAGGGTTCCGCCCGGGTATGGTACCGCCGTCGCATATCAAAAAGATGTATGGTAAAAGCATTTTGGTTGACGAGGTAAATAACCTGCTATCTGATACTCTGAATAATTATATCAACGAACAGCAACTGGAAGTATTGGGTCAGCCATTACCAAAAATGGACGACAAACAATACAACTGGGATTTTGCTGACGACTTTGAGTTCAACTACGAATTAGGTTTAGCTCCGGCATTCGAGGTTGATTTTTCATCAAAGGATAAAGTGACCCAATACGTGATCAAAGCAGATAAAGAAACTTTGGAGTCTCGTATCAAAAACATCCGCAAAAGCTATGGCAAAATGACAAACCCTGACGTATCGGCAGACGGTGATGTGCTTTATGCCGAATTGGTGCAGCTTTCTCCTGATGGTTCTGTTTTTGAGGGAGGGGTTACCAATACTACATCAGTTCGTTTAGACCAGGTACAGGACGAGAAAATTAAAAAGTCACTGATCGGTTTGAAAAAAGGTGATGAAGTAACACTGGATATTCAGAAAGCATATAACAACGACGTAACCCGTATTGCCGCTATTTTAAAGGTAGATGATGAAACGGCTGCTGAGTTGAAATCGAATTTCCGTCTGACAGTTAAAAATGTTAACCGTTTAGAGGAAAGCGATCTGAACCAGGAGTTCTTTGATAAATTATTTGGTGAAGGTACAGTAACTACCGAAGAAGAATTCAGGGCAAAAATTACTGAAGAAGTTGAGGCGATGTTTGCACAAGACGCTGAACGCAAACTGCAAAACGACCTGTATAAATTGGCTGTTGAAAAAGCAACTTTCCAATTGCCTGATGAATTCCTGAAGCGCTGGTTAAAAGCGACCAACGAAAAGCTGAGCGAAGAAGAATTGACCGGTGGATACGATGATTTTGCTAAAAACCTGAAATGGACCTTATTGGAAAACAAGATCATTAAGGATAACAAGATCGAGATCAAATACGAAGAAGTGTTCGCAGCAGCAAAACAACGTCTGGATGCTCAATTCAGAATGTACAGCCCACAAGCGCTAAGCGAAGAGCAACTAGGCCAATACACTGTTCAGTATTTACAAAACAGGGATGAAGCCAACAAAATATTTGAGGAAGTAAAAGCCTTAAAGGCATTAGATTACCTGAAAAGCGTTGTTACTTTAGATCAGAAAGAAGTGGACGCAAAAGACTTTAGTTCTGTAGAATAAGGGTCTAAAAACATATCGTACTAAAACCAAAGCAGCTCTTAATGGGTTGCTTTCGTTTTTTATGCACCTATTATTTTTACTTTTACCAAACTTTATATCAATATTTATATTCAACTAAAAACTATATTTAACGCAAATAAAAAATAAGGAAATATATAACATGAGCAGTAACATAGATAAGAACGAGTTTAGAAAGTATGCCGTTAAGCATCACCGTATCAACAGCCTTTATGTAGACAAGTTTATTTCAAACGTTGACAAGAGTAATCTTCCGGTAGGGATGACGCCTTACATCATAGAAGAGCGCCAGTTGAACGTTGCACAAATGGACGTGTTCTCGCGCCTGATGATGGACCGTATCATTTTCCTGGGTGATGCTATTTATGATAACATTGCCAATATCATACAGGCGCAATTACTGTTCCTGCAGTCGGCAGACAGCAAACGCGATATCCAGATCTACATCAATTCCCCTGGGGGGTCGGTATATGCAGGCTTAGGTATTTATGATACGATGCAGTTCATCTCTAACGACGTGGCTACCATTTGTACAGGCATGGCTGCATCAATGGCGGCAGTATTGTTATGCGCGGGAACACAAGGTAAAAGAGCCGCGTTGCCTCACTCAAGGGTGATGATCCACCAGCCATCAGGCGGTGCGCAAGGTCAGCAATCTGATATCGAGATCACTTATCATGAGATCACCAAATTGAAGAAAGAGCTGTACCAGATCATCGCTGACCATAGCGGAGCGCCATATGAAAAAGTTTGGGATGCATCGGACCGTGACCACTGGATGATTGCCGAAGAAGCAGTAGAATTTGGTATGGTTGACGAGATTTTGCGTGGAACTAAGGGCAAGAAATAAGAAACAACTGCCTGATTATAACGTATTAAATAATAAACGGGGTGGCCAAAACGTTGCAATAGTCACGGAAAATTGCTAATTTTGGTTATATAGGATAGTAATGAATAAGAACAGCAAAGAGATAAGATGTTCGTTTTGTGGTGCCGGTAAGCAGGACTCGCTCATGCTTATAGCCGGGCTGGATGCGCACATTTGCGATAAATGTGTGAACCAGGCTAATGAAATATTGGCCGAAGAGCTGAAAGTGCGTAAGGTTAAAACATCGCCGTCTTTGCCTGCATTATTAAAACCGTCCGAAATCAAATCTCACCTCGATCAGTATGTGATCGGTCAGGATGATGCCAAGAAAATTCTTTCAGTAGCCGTCTACAATCACTATAAACGATTGAATCAACGGATTGAGAAGGACGAGGTAGAGATTGAGAAATCGAACATTATTATGGTCGGCGAAACCGGTACTGGTAAAACTTTACTGGCAAAAACGCTGGCCAAAATACTGAACGTCCCTTTCTGTATTTGCGATGCAACTGTATTGACAGAAGCAGGTTATGTAGGAGAGGACGTGGAAAGTATTCTGACACGTTTGCTTCAGGCTGCTGACTATGATGTGACTGCTGCCGAAAAAGGTATTGTTTATATTGATGAGGTAGATAAGATTGCCCGCAAGAGCGATAACGCATCTATTACCCGCGATGTATCAGGCGAAGGTGTGCAACAGGCCTTATTAAAAATTCTGGAAGGTACTATGGTGAACGTTCCGCCGCAAGGTGGTCGTAAGCACCCGGATCAGAAAATGATCACCGTGAATACGAACAATATACTGTTCATTTGCGGGGGAGCTTTCGACGGTATTGAAAAGAAAATAGCTAATCGATTGCGTACGCAAACTGTGGGTTATAAACTTTCACATCATGAAGGCGAGGTTGACCTGAAAAACTTGTATAAATACATCACGCCGGCCGATTTGAAATCTTTTGGATTAATTCCTGAGCTGATCGGTCGTTTGCCGGTGCTTACCTACCTGAATCCTCTGGACAGGGGTGCGCTACACAACATTCTTACCGAGCCCAAAAACTCCTTGCTTAAACAGTATAAAAAATTGTTTG
>JAFAKI010000339.1 GCA_019235595.1 Mucilaginibacter sp.
CCTCGGTACAATCAACCTCCATGCCTCATTACTACCTCAATACCGTGGTGCAGCACCTATCAACTGGGTGCTAATTAATGGTGAAAAAGAAAGCGGCGTAACAACGTTCTTCCTGAAACATGAGATAGATACCGGGCATATTCTCTTCACCGAAAAGATCACGTTGACCGGTCATGAAACCGCCGGTGAATTGCACGACCGCCTGATGGACAAAGGCGCAGGATTATTGGTTAAAACAGTAAAAGCAGTAGAAAGCGGCCGTTATACCGAAAACCCACAAGAGCATTTGGCGGAAGGTATAGAACTAAAACACGCGCCGAAAATCTTCAAGGAAGACTGTAACATCAATTGGAACCAACCGGCAGAAACCATTTACAATTTTATCAGGGGCCTTAGCCCATATCCTACCGCTTACACTACCCTGAACGAAAAAACATTAAAGGTATTCGGCGCCGAATATGAGTTGGCTGAAACCGGTGAACAACCAGGCGAGTTCTTCTCCGACAACCGCACTTTTCTAAAAGTTTCTGCAACTGACGGTTTTGTTCATTTGACAGATGTACAGTTGGAGGGCAAAAAACGCATGGGTATTCAGGAATTTTTGAGGGGGGTGAGGTTGTAGCTTTTTGCAAATCAATTTACCGTCATAAATCAATAATCTGTTTACAAAAATTTAATTAAAATCTATTTTTGCGCGATGATGACAAACGGACAATCCGCAAGAATAGAAAAGCTGAAGACTGAAATTGAACCACTGCGCCAGCAACTGATCGGTCACGATCTTTACAAAAATATCCGCACAATTGACGATTTGCGCATTTTCATGGAACACCATGTTTTTGCTGTGTGGGATTTTATGTCACTATTAAAATCATTACAGCAAACCCTTACTTGCACCAACGTTCCATGGATGCCGGTTGGTAATGCCAACACCCGTTACCTGATCAATGAAATTGTTTTAGGTGAAGAAAGTGATATTGACGCTGACGGAAACCGGATTAGCCACTTTGAACTGTATAGGCAAGCTATGGAGCAGGCTGGTTGTACCGATAACGGCATCAACAACCTTTTTGCCGAGCTGAACGGCGGCAAGAACATTGATGAAGCATTGATCATCGCCGATATACCACAAGCTGCGCGCAAATTCGTTCAGCACACTTTTGATGTCGTCGACACCAGGAAGGATTATCTGTGCGCCGCTGCATTCACTTTTGGTCGCGAAGACCTGATCCCCGGCATGTTTATCAGTATGGTAAAAGAGATCAGTCAACAATTTCCGGGCAAGGTGGATACCCTATTATATTATCTTGAGCGGCACATTGAAGTTGATGGTGAACACCATTCTCAACTAGCTTATGAAATGACTGCCGAACTGTGTGGTGATGACGATGTTAAATGGCTACAGGCAACTGATGCGGTAAAAGAATCCCTGGCAGAACGTATTGCGTTGTGGGATGGAATATTAGAGGCAATCCAAAGTACTACCGAAGCCTAATGTCATTACTGCTTTAATTTAGCTTCGTACTTTTCGGCTATTTTTTTGGTAGTCCTATTCAAAATCGTGGATTCTTTAGCAATAGCCTCTACAGCTTGTCCTTCTGAAAGATGCTCATCCTGATATTCTTCAATGACAGGCAATGTTGCTGCTAATTGTAAGGTTGTGTAATAATTGCTAGTACTTTCTTCATCATTATGCATTCTATCAATCAAAGAATTGTATTTCGATATCTTGCTGGAATACTTTTTTTGACTATTTATTAATAATAACCTCAAGCGCTGTTTAATAACAGAATCTTTCACTCTGGTTAATGCCCTCATGGCAGAGCTGTAGTAATTATCCGATTTTGAATTATACTTATTAAATGCCATCAGGCTATCTTTATGTCCATCGCTAAAGTGCCTCCGCGTGTCTTCTAGATTTTTCAAATCAGAGCTTTTTTCAGCGAGGTCAGCATAAATTTCATTCACAAGGTCATCGTCCGACCGTTTAGATAAAAAGCTTATGTCTTTGTTATCGTCTTGCAAAGGTTTGGGCGTTTCAGTCTTTTGGGAATTATGATGTACAGGTTGAGCTTTGTTACAGGAGAAAATAATGACAAGTAAATAAAATGAGAGAAATAAGGCTAGAGGTTTCATAATTGCTAAGGTTTTATTTATTAACGGCAAGATAACAACCTTTATTTTAAACCAATAAATTTTACAGTTTATTCAACTCCCCGATCAACCCCTTGCTTAATTGATTAAAATACCGCTTCACGCCAAAACCCATAACCCACTGTATTCCTTTGACGGCATTGGTCAGGAAAACTTCATCGGCTTCATATAAAATATCCGGGTTGATTTGCGCTTCCGTAAACGGGATATTGCTTTGTTTGGCCAGTTTGATCACGACCTGCCGCATTACTCCTTCTACACAGCCCTCGCTTAAAGCTGGTGTGTATAAATGATTCTTGTACCAGACGAATATGTTCGAACTGCTTGCTTCGCAAAGAAACCCGTTTTGATTAAGCAGAAAGGTATCATCCAGTCGGTTCTGTGTTCTGAATATCCCGGCCAACACATAAATCAGCGAATTACAGGTTTTGATATTCGACAGGAAATTAGTCGGCTTGGTCACTTCTGTAAAAATATCCATGATAACGCCTTTGTCGTTCAAAAAATAACGGGGTTCGTCCATTGGTTGCAACTCCAGGCAGTACGCCATCTTGTTTTGAGTGGGTGTATACAGGCCTTCCGCATCCCGGTAAACGGTGAGACGCAAGCGGCCATGTTTTATTTTGTTGCGGGTAGCCAGTTGCTCCACCTTTTCCTTCAGGAACCAGCTGTCCATTTGCGAGTAACCGTCTATTTTCAGTGCCTTCATTCCACGCTGAAGGCGGTCGGCATGCAGATCGGCAAATTTCAGATGCCCTTTCATCAACCTCATGCTTTCAAACAAACCATCACCGTACCTGAAAGCACGGTTGGCCGTCGTAAGCAAGCGACTATCACCTGGAAGCAATTCGCCATTAAAATTGATAAACAAAGGCATCATTGGGTAGATTTTAGATTTGAGATGTGAGATTTGAGAATCCTTTCATCGTTTTAATTTAAGATTATTTATTGCTTTTTGTTCTCATATCTCACATCTAAGTTCTCACATCCGTCTCAGAATATTTACGCCATTTTTGCAACACTGCTTCAAAGTCCTGTGGTAAAGGGGCTTCAAAATGTATATATTTTTTTGTGGTAGGATGAGTAAAACCTAAAGTTTGCGCATGAAGCGCCTGGCGGGGCATTAATTCAAAGCAATTCTCAACAAATTGCTTGTATTTACTAAATACGGTTCCTTTTATGATTTTATCCCCCCCATAAGTAGCATCGCTAAATAAAGGGTGACCGATATGCTTCATATGCGCCCTTATCTGGTGAGTACGGCCTGTTTCTAACTGGCACTCTATCAGCGTCACATAGTTCAGTCGCTCTAAAACCTTATAATGTGTAACCGACCATTTCCCTTTTTCGGGATCATCATAAATGGCCATTACACGTCTGTCGCTTACGCTGCGACCGATATAGCCATCTACTGTTCCGTCTTGTTCAATGTCGCCCCAAACCAAGGCAATATATTTTCGGGTGATAGTATGCTCAAAAAACTGGCGCGCCAGGTAGGTCATGGAGCGCTCATTCTTGCTAATGAGCAATAACCCCGAGGTATCCTTATCAATCCGGTGAACCAAACCTGGTCTGCCATCATTTCCCGGCAAGGTAGGTAGTTGCTGAAAATGAAAAACCAAGCCGTTAACCAGCGTCCCGGTATAATTATTATATCCCGGATGCACCACCATACCGGGCTCCTTATTTACAACCAACACATCGTCATCTTCATAAATAATACTTAACGGCAATTCTTCAGGATAAACCTCAGTATCGCGTGGTGGATGCGGCAATACAACCGAAATAACATCAAGCGGCTTTACTTTGTAGCTGGCTTTTATAGCCTTGTCATTAACCAAAACATTCCCCTGCTCAATCGCGTTCTGTATCCGGTTGCGCGAAGCATTTTCGATGCGGTGCATCAAAAACTTGTCGATCCGAAGCAAAGATTGACCTTTGTCAACAATTATTCGCAGATGTTCGTATAAGTCTTGCTCTTCCTGCTCTGGCAGCTCATTTTCGGTTGTCATTGCAGCAAAAGTACTCGTTTTTATACTAATTAATTATTTACA
>JAFAKI010000164.1 GCA_019235595.1 Mucilaginibacter sp.
AGAAATAGCGGAACGTTTGCCGTTGAACCACATCAAGCAGTGCACTATCAGATAATCCCTTAATGATGCCGACAGGCTTAATGCCTTCATCAGCGGATTTTGATTTATTTTGAGAGAAGCCCAATAGTGTGATTGAGCTTAATGCAATTGCGATAAAAAAAGATTTCATCTCTATCAATTTTTAGTTTTATAAGTTCGGGCTTTGAAAGCCCAGGTTTTTCATACCAGTTTTTACTTCGGGGCAACTCATGAATAAATTCCAGAGCAAACCGCTTCGGTAGTTTTCTATCATGTCGATGATTGGTCCCTGATCTATGGCTAATGTTGAGTTTGCAAACCAGGTATCGTTCAGATCAAAAGCATCATAAAAACCATATTGCCCCCACATTTTATCGCCCAACTTATAGTAGAAATACCGGAGCGCTGCCATAGATTGTGTTGGCGTGTAAGGCAATGATGATATGGCTGCAGTTGGTGCAATCACCCCAACATCGTTGGTCGGCGAACTGGCCGTATAACCATTTTCAATATCACTGGCGGTTAATCCCCAGCAATTCGCACTATAACCGTTATTGCCCTGTGGATTTGCCACGCAATAGTTGTAATTGATCATTGCATGAGCTTTATTTTGTACATCATAACTGGTATAAGCATCAGTTAATCCATTTGGGTTGATGCCTAAGAACGAATAGTGCGCAAAGAATAATGGCCCGCCTTCGGCGGGGCCTAATGGCAAGGCTACCCCGAAATAGGTATTACCATTCTTCATAGCGCCATTCCTTGCCCAGCCATTATCATATACTGCTTTGGTTATCGGATGTGTGGTTGACGATGCTGCCATTACATAAGTTATCAGCGCCTCATCCCACCCGTTCACCTGCATATTGGTCGACCATGCATAATTGGGGCTCCAGTGCCAGTAAAGGGTGTTCTGTCCATTTTGAGTAAACCAATCCCATTCTACTGCATTCCATAAAATATTTATATCATTACGCAAAGTAGTCTCGGGTATACCAGGATCATTAAAATATTGACGGGCAGTTAACAAGCCCTGCATCAGGTATGAAGTTTCAACCAGGTCAGCACCATCATCCTGTTGGCTAAATGGAACCACTACACCTGTCGCTCCATTCATCCAATGCGGAAATGCCCCGTGAAAGGTCTGCGCATTTTTCAGAAATGCAACTATCTTTTGCATCCGCGCTAAACCATCAGCCCGTGTAATAAACTGCCGGTTGATAGCAGCCACAATAGCCATTATTCCAAATCCAGAGCCACCGGTAGTTACCACATCACCTGAAGTATTTCGTTCTCGCGCCAGTCCGCTTGTTGGGTGACCAAAATCCCAGAAATATTTGAAGGTTTGTTTTTGAACCAGATCGAGCAAGGCAGCGTCCGATATGACCGGGAATTTATTAGTAGTATCAACAGCCGTAGTAAGCTGCAACGAAACCGCAGTTTGTAAGCTACCGCCTGATGACGAGCTTAGTTTTGTAGAAACCCCTAAAGTATATTGTGTAATGGCCTGTAATGCCGCTGGGGTAATTACAATAGTGCTATCATGATTGTCATAAGCGGTGGTAAAAGAAACTGCTTGCCCTGCTTTGCTGTTAAATGTTATGCTTTGAGCCGTTGAATTGTGGTTGATAGCCGCCGAAAAAGATATCCGGATAACAGGTTGGGTATTGACATTTTTATAGATTGATCCATTAGCGACGCCATTAACCTTTAGGCTTTCAAAGCTGAATGAAGAAGGCACCACAGTCGTGGGTGTTACTTTGTCCGCTTTCGAACATCCTAAAAGCAACAAAAGTAAAATCGCACTCCAACTATATTTCAGGTTTTTCATTTGCGCAGATATCGCTTATAATTTTCAGATCGGCATTAAAAAAGGTTGTCGTCCGCCAAGTTGACGGACGACAACCTCAACCTAAATCAATCAACTGTTACCTCCCTAATTTCTCGAGATTATATAATGCTGAAACTTCGGAAGATGAAAGAACTTTGTTATAAATTCTTACCTGATCTACCACTCCATTTACAGACGCCGCCCAACCTTGCGAACCGGTAGCTGAAGTAAGAGAAGGATTAGTCTGAAACTGTAAGGTACCAAACACCATCTGAGTAGCTTTTGACCAATCTAACGGCGCAAAACCGCTTACCGTATTCGTGCCTGCTACTGAACCATTGTAATATACCGTCACTGTAGAACTTGAATCGTCATACGTTACCGCAACCTGGGTCCAGGTGCCCCATGGATTGGCAACTGAATACCCTCCTTCCCAGGCATCTTTCCCTGTCGTGCTGCCACTACTATTAAATACGTGCACTTTAAGTACGCCTTTAGTTGCAGAGCCCCCGTTGTCGAAAAATATGTCAAAATTTCCCCAAAAATTCTGGCTGTGAGCTACACTGACGATACCTGCTGCGCCTGTATTAATGGGCATATTTACCCAAGTGCTAATGGTAAAGCTATGTAAAGCTTTTACAGCATCAGGGGTATTTGTTACCATGTAGCTGTTAGCGGGTATCTGAAGTCCTTGCCCTTTAACCCCGGCGCTAAAAGCTGTCCCTGTGCCAGTACCGGTAGTTGAGGATAAGCTATCATTAAGATTGCCATTAAAAGGCCAGTAAGCAATCAGACTTGCGGGTTCAATATCTTTAGAGTTTGAATAGCCGCTGAACGTTGGCAGCGGCTTTGAAGGCGCATAGGATTTGGGGTCGAAGCTTTTTTGGCAGGATGACAGCGTCAGACCCAGGGCTGCGCCGGTGATTGCCAAAGCCAATGTAATATGTTTTATCGTTTTCATTTTGTGTCGATCTAATGATTAATAACCAGGATTTTGTGTTAATACACCGGCGCTCAAATCGATTTCGTTTTGAGGGATTGGCCAAACCTCATTTTTGCCTGTTTTCCAACCCCTTGGCCCAAAGATAGCAGCAGCCCTACCCTGGCGGATCACATCAAAATAGCGGTCAAATTCCATTGCCAGCTCGACATGTCGCTCGTTCCAGATCGCAGTACGTAATGTCGCCTGATCAGTAGTAACCACCGGTGGCAGAATGGCAGCATTCCCAGCTCTTGCACGTGCCCGCACCAATTCTAATGAGGCCAAAGCAGCTACATTATTTCCAAGTTCATTATTGGCTTCGGCGTTCATTAACAATACGTCGGCATAACGCAAAACGATCTTATCCTGCTGGCATCCTTCATTAAAACCAGACACATACAAGCTAAATGGCACATATGATTTCATGTTATAGCGCGGGTTATCGCCAGAGGCTGGGATAACATCACCTTCGGGAGTAGTTTCGCCCCTGAAGATGATAGTTGCATTCATACGAGGGTCGCCTGCTTCGTAAGAAGCCACTAATGCATCGCTTGGTACGTTGAAGCCCCAGCCACCACCGGTTGAACCACGCACACCCTGTACCTGCGAATACTGTGAGTTTGAAGCGGTAGGATTATTCGGGATCAGCATACACTGTATCTCGAAGATCGATTCAGAATTATTCTTGTTGTTTGTTCTGAACATTTGCTCATAGTTAGGGAACAAGGTATACCCCAGACTCATTACCTGGTTGGTGAGGGTCAGCACTTCATTCCATTTAGCCTGATACATTGCGGCTTTGGCATGTAGTGCAAGCGCAGCGCCTTTGGTTGCGTGGCCAATATCGGCACCGCTATATGATTGTGGCAATACGGAAGCAGCGTCAGTCAGGTCAGCCTCAATAGCTGCCCATACCTGTGCTTTTGGCGAGCGTGGTATATTATATTCGCCGGCAGCTTTAGGAACGTGTAAACGAAGCGGCACATCACCGAAGGCCCTTACCAGTCTGAAGTATGAGTAAGCGCGGATAAATTTAGCCTCGGCCAGGTACCTGTTTTTTAAAGATGCATCCATGTTGATGCCGGGTACATTGTCTAATATCTGGTTGGCCAGATTGATGGTTCTATACTGACCGCCCCAAAAATCTGCTATTTGCCCTTCACCTGAATTTGCCGTAAAAAAGTGAAAATCGTTCATAAACGAGGCATCAGTAGGCGTACTACCTTTGTCTACATCGTCAGATCCCATACTTTCGACTGCTATCGGGGCAAAAGCGATATTAGTCCATTCATGTAAATTGGCATACATACCATTCAATGCATCTGTTGCATCCTGTTGGTTTTGCCAAAATTTCGTTGCTGCAACCGTACCGGTCGCCTGTACATCCAGAAAGCTTTTTTTACAGCTCTGGACTATGATCAATAATGCAGGGATACTTATTATAAGTGCTCTCTGCAAAAATTTCTTGTTATTCTTCATCTCTTTGTCTCAATTTAAAAAGTAACGTTTACACCAAAGTTGTAAGTTGCATATAATGGATATACGTTGGCATCAAGACCCAGATTTCCTACACTACCACCAACCTCAGGGTTGAAACCCTTGTATCCAAAAATGTTCAATGCGTTCTGTGCGTTGGCAAACACCCTCAGTTTCTTTATTCCATAGTGGGTTAAAGACTTGGCATCAAACGTATAGCCTAACTGAGCGTTACGAAGCCTGAAGTATGCGCCGCTCTCTACATAAAACGAGTTTGGCGCCGCATTAGCATTTGCACCTACATTAACAGAGGGATAAGTATTTGAAGTCCCCGGCCCGTGCCAGCGATGGTCGAAAAAGTCTTGCGTGAAGTTTTCATTGCCGAAACGATAAGCGATATTGGCATTATAAACATCTACGTCTGCCACACCCTGCATATCCAGTTCAAGGTCGAAGTTTTTATAGGTGAATGAAGTATTGATACCATAGTTATACTTAGGATTTGGATTACCTAATACTACACGGTCGCGGGTATCGATCGTACCGTCCCCATTGGTGTCCTGGTAGATAAAATCACCCGCCTTAGCGTTTGGTTGCGGCCCTGACGTTTGATTCTGCTGAAAGATACCAACTACTTTATAGCCATAGAATTCGCCTATTGGTTGCCCCTCAACTATGCGCGTAGCAAGCTGCCCGTTGGCGATACCGTTACCGCCCTTATAAATTGGGTTTTTGCCGGACTGAACGTCTAATACGATGTTGTTATTAATGCCGAGGTTAGCGCTGACAGAATAAGAGAAATCGGTAGACGGCTTATCTTTCCAGCTTATTAAGAATTCCGCGCCACGGTTTCTTATCTTCGCCTGGTTACCTTCAATATTGCTTCCTGCTGCGCCAACTGATGAAGGGATAGAGATAGCAAATATGGCGTTCTGGGTTATCCTGTTATAATAGTCAGCCTCAAAAGAAAGTTTGTTATGTAAAAATGCAGCTTCGAGACCAAAATCGGTAGATTCCGCCTTTTCCCATACTGTGATAGGAGGAGCAACCGTATTGATTACCCT
>JAFAKI010000241.1 GCA_019235595.1 Mucilaginibacter sp.
TATAGCGCTTTACGCAAAGGATCGCTCATATATTCCCAATGGGCTGGTTTATCGCCCAGGCGGCCATTGTAGTTAATACTAATATCATAACCACGTTCACCAAATTCCCATATCATTTTAGGGCCCGGGGCACTTAGCAAAAAGGCGGCAACCAATTCCTGCCGTTTTAGCCCGGTAGCAATGGTTTTAACATCGTAGCCTCCACTTGCATTACCATAATTCTCGTTCTTGTACATCAGGCGTTCTTCGTCATGGCTTTCGGCATAGTTAACCAGGTAGTCAGGGGCAGTATAGGTATGCGCTGCAAAGAACAAACTTGTCAAATCAGATGTTGGCACCCATCCCATGGAGGCTTCGTTAAAAGCATAATTCATGTTATTCCATTGCATCATCCCGTTCGCTGATTCTTCTTTCTCCTCCTGGTCGGTGGCAAAGTTTTCCAGAATTACGTAGAAATTGTTATTATCAACACTCTTTATAAAGTTGTTGTAATCGTTCCAAATAGCAATGCGGCTGGCGTCATAAGCGCTCCATGCGTTTACATCGGTAGGATTGTTTGTTTGTGTGAAGCCTTTGGCAAGGTCAAAACGGAAGCCGTCGATCTTATACTCGGTCATCCAAAACTTCATTACATTTTTAGCAAAATATTTAGTAGCCGCGCTTTGGTGATTGAACTGATACCCTACATTATAAGGGTGCGTAGGATCCACATTAAACCAGGGGCTGTTTGAGGCAGGTTTTTGTGTCGCTGAATTAAAATACAACTGCACCATTGGTGACGAACCGAAAGAGTGGTTCAGTACCATGTCTTGAATTACTGCGATGCCGCGCGAATGGCACTCGTCAATAAAGGCTTTCAGGTCATTTTTAGTACCGTAATACTTATCAGGCGCAAAGTAAAAGTTAGGATTATAACCCCATGAATCATTGCCTTCAAACTCATTGATGGGCATCAGCTCAATGGCGTTCACACCCAGGTTACTTAGGTAGCTCAACGTATCTTTAAGAACTTTATAATTATGAGCGGCAATAAAATCACGTACGTGTAATTCGTATATCACTAATTTATTTTTAGCCGGGCGTGTAAAGCTGGTATTTTTCCAGGTGTACGCCGGTGGACTGGCCTGCATCACACTTACGATGCCCGTAGTTGAGCCTGTTGGATATGGCTTTAAATTGGGATAAACATCGGCAGTAATATACTGGTCGTTATCCGGATCGAGGATTTTCTGGCAATAAGGATCGGCAACTTTAAGACTACCATCTACCAGGTACTGGTAGGCATACTCCTTAGTAGGGTCAAGGTTATCAATTTGCACCCACCAGCGCGTACCATCGGTTGTTTCGTTCATCGTGGTAGGCTGCCAGTTATTAAACTCGCCTATCAGGCTGATGGAAGTTTTACCGGGAGCATAAATGTTAAATATGGCTGATGTACCTGCGTTGATATAGGTAACCCCATCAACCGCACCCGCCGGCAGATCTTTTCCGCCAGCAATGGTCGTTGTGGAGGTGGTAGTCTTGCTGACATTAGGAGATTTTTGGCAGCCCAACGTAACGATAAGCAGCAGCAAAGCCAGTAAAACATATTTTGTTTTCATACAACTAAATAAATCTTATCTATTAATCAATGATTTTACCGGCCTGAGCCAAGCCTTTATAAAACCAACCCGTAGCAGGTACGGGTTGGTTTGTTGGTTAACTAAATTATTGTTTAACAGCAGTATAAGTTGCAACGGTAGCATCAGTAGCGCTTACAGCGAATGTGATTGCATAATTACCGCTTGCGCTAATTGAAATATTGGCGCCGTTTGCTGAAGTTAAGGTTGCGCCCGGCCCTGTTGATGGCCAGCCATAACTGGTTGCCCACTGGTGATCTTTTCTGAATTTAAACGAGCCTGTTGATACCAGTGGTATTGGTACAGCTGATGTCCATAATTGTGACCCGTTGTTAAATTTCAGATCCACATCGGCGCCCCAGCCCAGTGCTGCATCGCCAATAATGCTGTAATAATCCGCCGGGGTGATGGTCATGGTATTGGTATTGGTATTTAAAGTAACCCAATACTGTCCTGCAGTGGTAGGCGCATAAAAGTTATTGGCCCCATTGTAAGTTACCGTATAACTTGCTGACGTAGCGTTGGTAGTCGCAGCATCGCCTGTTGCCCACTTATTATTCCAGTTTTTTGCCGGAGTTACCAAAAACTGGTTGTTGCCAGCGGTAAAGTTGATAATGCCGGTATAAACACCATTACCTGTAGCTGATTGCAAGCTATCGGCAGTTGACGGGTTCCAGCCTTGATATGCGCCCGGTACATAAACATAGGATACAAGAGCAAAAGGGGTAACTGATAAGCCCACAACGTTTGAATAAACAATGCCTGCGGTTGAGCTTAGTGAGGATTTTACCCGGACCTCTATTTGCGCACTTGCGCCGGTGGCCAGATTCATGCCTAACAAAATATTGTTAAGATCTTGAACGGTATAGCTTTGTGATATAGCCCCTGCGGGTAACACAACCTCTTTTTTAGGGGTCGCGAAGTTGTCGCCCTTCACATCAAACTGTAAGGTGTTGGTAATTGCAGCGCTATAACCATAGCTTGGTGCTGTGGCAGTAAATGTTACTGCTGTAGCTGTTAAGTTAGCTTTAACCAACGCCGGCGTGGTTGTAGAAGCTGATAATGTAGCCGCAGTCGTGCTGCTGCTGCGCACGGTAGTTAAGCTCCCATCCTTTTTGCAAGACACTAACATCAGCAACGCTATGCCGCCCGATGCCAGTATTTTGGTAACTAATGTTTTCATTTTCTTTTCTTTATTTTAGTGAAAAAGGGTTATAAACAATTTATTCCAGCAGGATTGACATCTGCGAAATTTCATTAGTAACCCGTATTTTGTTTTAAGTTTGGATTGTTAGCCAGGTCGGTATTGGGTATAGGCATTACATTGCGGAAGTTTGCAACGGTTGTACCTGCCTTAACATTGCCTTTCCATGGCCATTTGTAGCTGCCATCTGTATATTGCCCAAAACGGATCAAATCTGTACGGCGGTGCATTTCCCATTGTAGCTCACGGCCCCTCTCATCCAGTATAAATGGTAGTGTAAGCTGTGTCGGCAAAATGTTGCCCGCAAGACTGCCGTCATAGGCCCTTGTTCTAACCAGGTTAACATAGGATAGGGCTGTAACCGGATCACCTCCTGATCCTCCGCGTAAAACCGCTTCGGCATACATTAAATAAACATCAGCCAAACGGAACATCGGAAAATCGGTATCAGGAAAGTTCCCGCTAGGGTCGGAGCCTGCTGCACCTAATGAAGTAACATTTTTATATTTTGCGATCAAATATCCATCAGTAAAAGCATATGGATCGTTTATATCGATATTTTGGCCTGTAGTGAAAAACAGTGCTCTTTTATCGGAATTACCGCTGATATCGCTAAATAAAGAAACGAATGATTTGGTTGTACGAATTCCGCTCCAACCACCATTGATACCGAAGCTTGCAGGGTTTTCAGCGCCACCAACCGGTGCATGCACCAGGTAGGTCATGCCGCCATAGCCCTGGGTATGTATGCCATCGAAAACAATTGGGAAGATAATTTCTTTTGAATTGTTGTTATCCGCCAAAAACAGGTTTTTATAATGAGGCTCGAGCGTATAACCTGCTGCAATTATTTTATTACAATAGGTGATAGCGTCAGTTGAACGATCCGTGCCGGTATAAACCTTTGCATTTAAATATAACTTAGCTAAAAGCATCCACTCGGCTGCCTGATCGGCCCTTCCGTACTCATTCTGGCGTGCGGCAACCAGGTCACCGTCAATTGCCTTTAACTCACTCTCAATGTAGGCAAATACAGTAGCACGAGGTTTTTGAGGCGGGAAAAATCCACCACCTATCGGGTCAGTTTCTGTCACAAAAGGAACATCGCCATACAGATCAATGGCATGCCAGTAACTCATCGCTCTTAAAAAGCGGGCTTCGGCACGGTATTGTTTAGCCAAAACCAAATTATTGCCTGTTATGTGGTTTGATGCTAATTTTGAATCGGTGGTTTGGCGAATAAACTCATTACAAAGCGATATCTGGTAATATATACGATCGTACATGGCACGTATAAACTCATTATCAGCATTCCAGTTCATGTTGTGCAAATCATGAATCGTACCATCGTTCCAGGCGATGATCGCCTCGTCGGTAGTTAGTTCCTGCATGTTATAGTATTCGCGCAGATAGTTTGAAAAGCCCTCGTCGATGCCTGCAATATCGGGTTTACCTGCCGGGCCCTGCTGGCCGCTTAAAGCATAAACAGCATACAATTTGGCCAGTACATCTTTATAATTTGCAAAATCTGCATAAACTTTATCCGTAGTTAAATCATACGCCGGTTTTAAGTCTTTTTTGCAGGATGTTACGATCGTTAACAATAGCAAACTTACTACCGCTAATCTTTTTAATATCGTTGATTTCATAATCATTATTCCTTTTCTTTTTAGAAGCCTAAGTTTAAACCTAAAGCAAATACTCTTGGCCGTGGGTAAAAGTTGTTATCAATACCGCCCTGAACTTCGGGGTCTAATCCTGTGTATTTGGTAATTACAAATACATTAGATACATTACCAGTTACTCTTAAACGAGCTTTTCCTCTTAGGATCTTGCCAAAGTTGTAGCTCAGGTTTGCGTTGTCCATACGCAGGAAAGAGCCGTTTTCAACATAATAATCGGAGAATAACTGGTATTTTTGAAAGTTTGTATTTAAAACACTCGATGATAAATTGCCTAAGTAATTGGGGAATTTAAACCCGGCTGTTGCACCTGTGCTGGCTGCAAATGCGTTATAAATGTAGTTACCTAAATTAGCCCGCATTGAAAATCCCAAAGTCCATTTTTTATAGTCAACACTTGAGTTGAAGCCCATAAAAAACTTGGGATTGGGTTGTTTGTAAATGTACCTATCGGCTACCCCAGCGTCAAATACACCGTTATGGTTGATATCGACATAAACACCTTCAAGTGGTTTCCCATTGGCATCGTATACCTGCTTATTAACTAAAAACGCGTTAGGAGTTGCACCTACCAGGTAAGCTTGTATGGTATTACCAACGCCGCCTGGTATGCCCCCTACTCCAATAGGTACATTGCTGTTTTTGCCCGTTTTGGACAAATTGGTCAGAGTAACTTCGTTGTAAGTGACGTTATAACCAATGTTCCATTTTACATCTTTTGTACTCATCGCCACTACATTAACCGCAAATTCGGCCCCTTTGCTTTCCGTGTTACCTACGTTGGTAAATAAGTGGTTGGTAAGGCCTGAGCCATCAGGCACAGGAATATCCGCCAACAGATCTTTGGTTTTTCTAGAGTAATAATCCAAAGTACCTGTTATTCGTCCGTTTAAGAAACCATAGTCCAGGCCAATATTCTTTGTGGTCGTGGTTTCCCATTTAATGTTAGGATCATAACCTTCGGGGCGTAACGTAGTAGTGAAGGAGTTGCCAAACTGGTATTGAGAACCAGTGTCGCCAAAAGTATAATATGCGAGGTATGGGAAGTAAGGCCCGATATCTTGCTGACCGGTCTGCCCATAGCTTGCACGCAATTTAAGATCGGATATTACTTTTGAATCTTTTAAGAATGACTCGCGGTTAATGCGCCATGCCAATGAAACAGAAGGGAAAACGCCGAATCTGTTCTCCGGGCTAAATCTTGATGAACCATCACGGCGTACGGTAGCAGTTAATAAGTACTTATCCGCCAGGGTATAATTTAACCTTGCAAAGGTTGATTCGATGTAGTAATAGTTTTTATAGGCAAGTTGTGGTTGCTTACCGGTACCCGTTACCCGATCGGCAGCAAAGAACTGCTGCAAAGGCGCTGAATTTTCAAAGTATTGGTAAGAGTAACCGGCAGTAAGATCGATATGGCTATCTATTGATTTGATATCTTTAACATAGTTCAAATAATAGTCGCTCACATAATTTAAATTGTCCTGCGAATACCGGTCATAGCTGCCTTTTGAGACAAAAGCGGATGCAGCAGTTGCCGGAATTGAAGTGCTGCCCTGGCCATGAGAAGCATCATAACCAAAATTCGCATTGGCTCTTAAATCCTTTAAGAAAGGGAATATGTAATTAAACTGAATGTTACCAATACTCCTTTTTACAGCACCTAAGTCCCATTTTTCTTCTAACAGGCCTAATGGGTTACGTGGCGCCAATGTATTTGGTGCACCGCCCGATATCCACTCATAATAGCCGCCATAATTGCTATTGCCTGAATACACCGGCTGTGTTGGGTCAAAATTAACTGCTGAACCTATAGCGCCCTGGTCGGCAAAGCGACTTTCTGAGTATGTGCCTTTTAAATTAAGATCAATTTTTAAACTGTTATTTAAAAGATCTTTATTCACGTTTAAGGCAACAGAAGTCCTCTTTAGATTACTGGTTTTTAAAACACCGTCCTGGTCAAGGTAACCCAAAGATAAGCGATAAGGCAAACCTTTGATACCACCGCTAAAGCTGATGTCATTATCACTTGCCCAGGCGTTACGGTAAATTTGTTTTTGCCAGTCGGTATTAGCATTGCCTAACAAAGCGCTCTGCGTGTTGCTGCCAGTAGCAGCGGCATCAGCCTTAACTAAAGTGCGGAACTGATCGGCTGTTAAAACCGGCACTTCCTTGGTTACATTTGATAAAGAGTTCAGGGAATTAAAAGTCACCTGTAAATCCGCGCTTTTGCCTTTTTTAGTAGTTATAATGATTACACCGTTTGAGGCCCTTGAACCGAAGATTGCCGTTGCTGACGCATCTTTCAAAATGGTTTCTGATTCAATATCATCCGGGTTAATTGAGCTTAGCGGGTTGGATGCCCCAGCTATAGTGTTATTTGAAACAGGCACGCCGTCAATAACAATTAATGGATCGTTACTGGCATTTAAAGAAGCTCCACCACGAATACGAATGGTGCTTCCTGAGCCCGGAGCACCGCCATTCGTTGTTATTTGCACACCTGCCACCTTACCCTGGATCAATTGTTCAGGAGTTGTTATCGGCCCCTGATTAAAGTCCTTAGCCGTTATTGTTGTAACAGAGCCGGTCAAATCCTTTTTCTTGGCAGTACCGTAACCGATAACGATAACTTCATTTAAGCCTTTGGTATCGGGCTTAAGTGTAAAATTTCCGGGAACGTTCCCGGAACTTACCACAACAATACTTTGCATAGTCAGATAACCTACAAATTTGACCTCTACAGTGTATTTGCCCGGCTTAACTCCGGTAATGATATATTCACCATTATTCCCGGTAGCGGTGCTCAAAGAAGTGCCTACTATTGTTACAGTTGCACCTGGTACCGGCATGTTGTTTTCATCGATAACCTTACCGGTGATGCTTCCTGTTTGTGCAAATACAATGCGGGAAATGAGCAGCAATGCACTAAGAAGCAGATACTTTTTAAGATAAAAAATTCTCATTTAGTTTAAATTTCAATAGGGTTAAAAAAAGCGTTTTTTTATAATTGGTTTATAAGCCTAAACGCATGCAATAAAAGTTTATAAGGTTTTTGTTTTGATGAACCTTAAACATACTGTGCATTAAGGTTGCACATTAGGTGGGGTAAAGTTTTATCATACTCAATCTGTTTAATTTTTAAAAAGTTTATTACAACAAACTCACCAACTGGAAAAATATATCAACAATCAATTTAGCATGTTACATGCTAACCCGGATAATATTACTCGTACTGCTTGGTTTGGTAATGTTGGTTTATAAAATGGCTTAAGTCTGTTAAAAACGCTTAGTATATGGCGTTTAAATTATTCGACTTAATTGACAAAACACAAATGTGTGCGAACTGATAGCAGAAAGCTATTTATTTCAAAAAAATTTAAAAAAAATATTGCGTTTTTAAAACACAAATATCTGACATGAAGATACTTATTAAAAATCGTATTTAAAAAAATTTAAATAAAATTTTAGCTTTTTAGTATAATTAGCATACTTTCATTTTAATGTCTCCCTCCTTTTTGACCATTATCCATGGAAATAAACTCTTGTTTCTTCTATCGGCGGCAGGCTTAGCCGGACGGCTTTAGCCGAAGCTCACCCTTTGTCTCCAGTTCAAGGGCTTTGTCATTAGCCTTACAGAATTTGTAACAATTTAGCACTGATTTTACTATTTCAAGAATGATATCAAGCTAAAAAAAGCTAAGGAATTATTACAGGACACTGGAATCAGCATATCTTCCGTTGCTATTGATTGCGGTTTCAGCGATCCGGGATATTTCGCGAGGGTTTTTAAGCAGGAATTTGGTGTTACGCCTAATGAGTGGAGAACGAAAGTAAAGGATTTATAAGAGGCTCCGCTCATTGATAATCCGTAGCGGCAGATGTTTATGATTCTTTTTTAATACACTTAAATTCCCGCGATTTTCTTAAATCGGATTCGAGAATTGTACCATAGGGTCCACGGGAAGAAAGTCAAAAGTCTTGAGTCGAGAGTCTCAGGACTTTTGTTGTCTTTGGCCGGTTTTATACGGTGCGGAGATATAATCTCCAGG
>JAFAKI010000258.1 GCA_019235595.1 Mucilaginibacter sp.
CTTTTGTAAGGGGTTCATTTACAGCGCTAATTACAAACAAATGTGACTAACACCTGCTGAATATCGCGTAGTTTTACGCAACAGAAACAGTATTGGTACGGTAGCCTATTTTACCCTATCAGGTGATTTTCATTGCCATAAAATAGAGTCGACTTCATTTAGCAAATACTCCTTAGGATCAGAGCTGTATTCCCAGAACATTACCCCGGCCATTCTTCTGTATAGCACGTATTTACATTTTTTTCTGACTGACCATTCGTCATCATAGGTGATAAATTGCCGTTTTGCAGCATTATACAGGTAGGGCGCTTTGGCTTTTTTATCGCGATGGGCGACATAACCATTTCGGTCGATCAGGCTATCCCTTATTACCGTATAGCCCCAGCCCCTGTCGTGGTTGATGATACTATCGCCGATACCCTTTTTGGTGTCTGACGCCAAGGTATATGCTCTCCCATAAAAAGCCAGGCCCATCACCAGCTTTTCGGGGGGCACGCCGGCAGCGATAAAGGCATCTACGGCTTTATCTGCGCTGTTTTTGTCTTTATACTTTTTTGATTTGTAGAGGTTAGCATGATGACCAGCCACTTTCTCATTGTAATCATAGGTCATCAGGTTGATATAATTGAGGTATTGCTGGGCTTTACCCATTTCAGTATTTTCTACAAAATCCTTGAAAGCACCTACCGCGCAAGTCAGCAGATAGGGTTTATGGGTTTGTATTTTGATGCTGTCCAATACATGACGCAGGTCACGTAATAAGAGCGTGTAATTCACTTTATCTTCAGGGCGATAGATGTTGCCCTTTAGTCCTTTCCTGGCCGGATATTCCCAGTCGATATCAATACCATCCAGATCATACTTGCGGACGATATCCGCAGCACTTGCAGCAAAAGCAGCACGGGCAGTATCGGTTAATACGGCATCTGAAAAATTTCCGCTCCAGGTCCACCCACCTATTGATATGACTACTTTGAGTGCAGGGTTTTGCTTTTTGAGGTCATTTAGCCTGCGAAGGTTGATGGTGTCGGTGGCTTCACGATGAAGCCATGCGCGATTATTTTTTACGTCGACGAATGCATAGTTTATAATAGATAATTTCTTAGGCGATACATTGACATTGATCAATCCCCGAAAACCGCCAACGTAGCCGATAATAACAGGTTTATCCTGCGCTTTGCAGGTTATTGTAAACAGACATCCCAACAATACACCCACCCAAAATTTTTTCATAGCAGATAAAATTACTAATGCAGATTCATATACAGCAAGGCGGCTATTGCAGCGCCTATAACCGGTCCCAATATGGGTATCCATGCATACGACCAATCGCTTGTGCCCTTGCTTTTAATAGGCAGAATAGCATGCATGATGCGCGGCGCTAAATCGCGCGCCGGATTAATGGCATAGCCCGTCGTTCCACCCAATGAAAGGCCAATCACCCAAACCAAAAATGCCACCGGTATAGCGCCTACTGAACCTAAGCCAATTGGCGTTTTGGAAGGAGTTATCTCGGCTCCGGTGATGTAAAATACAACGAATATCAGCACAAAGGCGCCAATAATTTCACTTATGATATTCGACAGATAATTGCGTACAGCCGGACCGGTACAGAATGCCGCCAGAACAGAGCCGGGATCATTTGTTTTCTGGAAATGATCATAATACATCAGCCAAACCAGGAATGCGCCCAGCATAGCACCCAGCATTTGCGCAAGAATGTACGATCCGACACTGGCCCAGGCAAATTTACCCGCAATAGCTAACCCGAGGGTAACAGCCGGGTTCAAATGCGCTCCGCTGATCGGCCCGGCTACCGTAACGCCAACAAAAACAGCCAGGCCCCATGCTGTAGTAATTACTATCCAACCACTGTTATTGCCCTTGGTATCATTTAATAACACGTTGGCTACCACACCGTCGCCTAACAGTATTAGCAGCATTGTGCCGAATAATTCGGCCATGAATGGTGACATCGTAACGGGTTTATCTTTTGAAACTAAATTATTTACTATTAGAATCAAGAGTCAGGAATCAGGAGCCAAGATTAAATAGTCTTAACTCGATAATTAATGCTCCTTTTCTTGACTCTTGGTTCTTTACTCTTGGCTCTCTTCTCTGCTCCAGGCATGCGCCGCTTTGACCGCCCTTTTCCATCCCTTAATTCCCTTTTCTATCTCAGGTGTAACTACCGGAATAAATTCTTTTTCAGCCTGCCATAATTGCTGTATCTCTTCCCTGCTTTTCCAGTAGCCCACGGCCAATCCTGCTAGATAAGCTGCTCCTAGTGCAGTAGTTTCTACCACATTGGGGCGGATCACTTTGCAATTCAGCAAATTCGCCTGGAACTGCATCAATAAATTATTGGCTGTTGCACCGCCGTCAACCCGTAATTCCCTGATCGGCATACCAGCATCGGCTTCCATTGCTTTCAGCACGTCCATAGTTTGGTAAGCGATGGATTGCAATGCCGCCCTTGCAACATGCCCTGATGTTGAGCCACGTGTTAAACCGACAATGGTTCCCCTTGCTTCGGCATCCCAATAAGGTGCGCCCAAACCAGCAAATGCCGGTACAAAATAAACACCACCGGTATCCGGCACGCTGAGCGCTAGTTTTTCTACGTCGGATGAGGTTTTGATCACGCCCAAACCGTCGCGAAGCCATTGCACCACTGCACCGCCAATAAATATACTGCCTTCAAAAGCGTATTGGGTTTGTCCGTCAATCTTCCATGCAATAGTGGTGAGCAGGTTATTTTTTGATTCGATAAAGTGGTTGCCGATGTTCATCAGCATAAAGCAACCTGTACCGTAGGTGTTTTTCACCATCGCATTGTCGATGCACATTTGCCCGAATAGTGCCGCATGCTGATCACCAGCTATACCTGCAATCGGAATTTTTGATGCGAAGATTGTAGTCGCAGTTTCGCCATAGATCTCACTGCTTTGCTTCACCTCTGGCAGCATGCTCAATGGTATTTTAAACAGATCGAGCAATTCTTTATCCCATTCCAGTGTCCGGATATTGAACAACATGGTCCTGCTGGCATTGGTCACATCCGTAGCATGAACACGGCCACGGGTAAACTTCCAAACCAGCCAGCTATCTACAGTACCGAATGCCAGTTCACCGGCTTCTGCTTTAGCCCGTGCTCCCGGTACATTATCCAGTATCCACCTGATCTTTGAGCCTGAAAAATAGGCATCGATCACCAGTCCGGTTTTTGAGCGGATCAAATCAGCATGACCGTCATTCTTAAGTTGGTCGCAAAAGCCTGCAGTGCGTCTATCCTGCCATACGATAGCATTATAAATAGGTTCTCCGGTGGTGCGGTCCCATACGATGGTGGTTTCCCGCTGATTGGTGATGCCGATAGTTTTTATATTGGTGCCATTAATACCCATTTTTACTGTAGCCTCAGCAGCTACGCCAGCCTGGGTCGACCATATCTCGTTTGGGTCATGCTCTACCCATCCCGGTTGCGGGAATATTTGTGTAAATTCTTTTTGGGCGACCGACCTGATCTGCCCCTGGTGGTCAAATACGATAGCGCGCGAACTGGTTGTACCCTGATCAAGGGCCAGAATATATTGTTCCATTTAGGCTGTAGAATAATTGGTTTATAAATCTACGTTGTACTGCTCAATGTAGCAAATAGGACTGTGCTAATTTGGTAAAAGAATTCACCTGTTCCTCCTGCCAGTCAGCATCCTTCTTTAATTCTTCAGCCATTAATTGGGCGGTTACAGGTGCCGATTCAATAGCTGCTTTTGCATCCAGGAATAACAAGCGAATCCTTCTGGCTAGCACATCTTCAACAGTCCGGGCCATTTCGTGCTGTACAGCCCATATTACCTGAGCTTGCAGATAATCATATTTGGGGTGAATTTTTTTACCCCATTCGGGGTTTTCATTAATTAATGCCAACACTGCATCCTTGTCGTTACCATAGAAATAGAGTTGATCATCCCAGCTTAAGCCCTTGATACTTCCATGAATAGCCAAATCCTCAGTTTTGCAGACCCCCGACTTCAGACCTCCGACTTCAACGGCCTTATCCACTGCGTCCTCGCCCATTTTGCGGTAGGTAGTCCACTTGCCACCGATCATGGTGATCATCCCGGAAGGAGAAACAATCAGTTTATGGCTCCTTGATATTTCTTTGGTTTTGGACGAATCATCCTGTGGTGCAGCCAATGGCCTCAATCCGGCAAATATGCTCAATACATCTTTTCTTGTCGGAGCTTTGGTTAGATATTTAGCTGCGGTATTCAAAATAAAATCAATTTCGGAACCTAAGGCATGAGGCTCTAGACTATGTTGGTTGATAGGCGTATCTGTAGTGCCCACCACCAATTTATCGTGCCACGGAACAACAAATAATACCCGCCCGTCAGAAGTTTTCGGGATCATTAATGCTTCATCCGATGGCATGAATGATTTCTCAACTACCACATGCACACCCTGGCTTGGACGTACCAGCGGCTTGTCCTCGGGCTTATCCATCTGCAGTAGTTCATCCACAAATACGCCTGTAGCATTGACTAGTACTTTTGCTTTAAGCTGATATATTGTCCCGGTTTCATTGTCGATGGCTTTAACACCGGTTAGCTTCTCATGATCATTTTTGATTAACCCCGTAACACGGAAATAATTTAGCACCGTTGCTCCCTGTTCCAAACAGGTTTGAGCCAAGTTTACTGCCAAACGAGAATCATCAAATTGCCCGTCTTGATAAACCACACCGCCATGGAGGCCTATTGGATTGATGCCCGGCAGATCAGCCAAAATTTGTTTCTTTGAGATATGTTTTGTTCGTCCAAAACTGAGCTTGCCCGCTAACAGGTCATAAATACCTAATCCGATGGTATAAAACAAGCCTTCCCACCAACGGTAATTGGGGATAACAAATGCAAGATTTTTTACCAGATGGGGTGCATTTTTCAATAACAGTCCGCGCTCATACAATGCCTCGCGCACTAAACCAATATTACCCTGCGCCAGATAACGTACACCGCCATGCACCAGTTTAGTACTACGGCTTGAGGTGCCTTTGGCAAAGTCAGCCTGTTCCAATAAAAGGGTTCGATATCCCCGTGAGGCAGCGTCCAGAGCGGTACCTAAACCAGTTGCGCCACCTCCGACTATAATGATATCCCATACCTTTTCA
>JAFAKI010000298.1 GCA_019235595.1 Mucilaginibacter sp.
AACGAGCCACTGCTGATTTAGTGAATGGAGATCTTGATGCATTGGTAACAGCACCTATTAATAAGGACAATATTCAAAGCGAGGAGTTCAAATTCCCCGGCCATACCGAGTATTTACAAGAAAAAGCAGGCGCTGCCGAATCACTCATGTTTTTGGTGAGCGATACCCTGCGTGTTGGCGTGGTGACCGGGCATATCCCTTTAAGTAAAGTAGCGAGCTCGATTACGGCTGATAAAATATTGGCCAAGCTAAGACTGATGGATGCCAGCCTGCGGCAGGATTTCTGGGTACAGAAACCGAGGATCGCTGTTTTAGGATTAAATCCGCATGCCGGAGACAATGGGTTAATAGGAACCGAAGAAAAAGACATTATCATACCGGCCATTGAAGAGGCTCGTGCTAATGATATACTGGCTTTCGGTCCATACTCTGCAGACGGTTTTTTTGCAAACGGTACCTATATGCAATTTGACGCGGTGCTGGCCATGTATCACGACCAGGGTTTGATACCATTCAAGCAGATATCTTTTGAATCAGGTGTGAACTTTACTGCCGGGCTGAATTTTGTCCGCACATCTCCTGATCACGGAACTGCTTATGATATCGCCGGAAAAAACCAGGCTTCTGAAATCTCTTTCCGCGAGGCCATTTTTACAGCGCTTCATATTGTGAAACACCGCAAGGAAACAGAAGTACTTACAGAAAATCCGTTAACCATCACCAAGCTTAGCAGGGATCGGGATTAACCCGCTTGGTCTGGCGTATAATCAGGAGGCTCCGAATGGAGCCAGGCACTTTTGGATTTTTTTCTATAAATAGGATGCTGCTATGGAGCGCTTACTTGTAAATTCCGTTAGGAATATCCTGTTTATAGCACAATTTTATACAGATAATTTGGCTCCATAGGAGCCTCCTATACAGCGCATTTTCCATTTTCAACTTTTTTTTCCACATTTAGGATTTTTCCCTACATTTGCGGGCTAATTGTCGCTCATTGAAATCGCTCAAAACATATTCGATTCCTTTTACCGGTCTGAAGCTGGGAAAGCACTTTTTTGACTATGTGATCACGAATGAATTTTTTGACGAAATGGACTATTCCATCGTTAAAAAGGCTGATCTTCAATGCAAAGTAGAGCTTGACAAGCAGGAAACCATGCTCATTTTGAGTTTCCATATATTTGGAACCATCACGATGACATGCGATAAATGCCTGGCCGAATATCCGCAACCAGTGGATATTCATGAGCAGCAGATCGCCAAATTCAGTGAAGATGAAATTGACGAAGACGAAGAAATTATCACCCTGACAAAAAATGATCACGAGATCAATATTGCAGGTTTGATATATGAATACATAAATGTTGCGGCTCCTTTTATAGCAGTTTGCAACGATGAGGGGAAAACGCCTTATTGTGATAAGGAGATGATCGAAAGATTAAATCAGTTATCGGTTAAGGGCGGAGATGATGATAAAACGGACCCAAGGTGGGACGTTTTGAAAAAAATTAAATGATATAATTTTAGGAAGTTATGCCACATCCAAAACGGAAATTCTCAAAATCAAGGACAGCAAAACGTAGAACACACTACAAAGCTGAAGCGCCTACTTTAACTACTTGTAAAACTACTGGTGCAGTACATTTGCCTCACAGAGCTTATACTGTTGACGGTAACTTATACTACAACGGCAAAGTCCTTATCGAAAACACTGCAACAGCCTAAGTTTAATTTTCATATATGAAGATTGGCTTAGATATTATGGGCGGTGATTTTGCTCCCAAGGCGACAGTTTTAGGGGCAATTGCAGCTTGTAAGGCTTTGTCGGGCAACCAGAAACTGGTGCTTATCGGCGATAAGGAAATTGCCCTGTCCATTCTTCATGAAAACAACTTTAGCCCTGATCATTTCGAGTTTGTTCATACAACCGAGGTGATCGGCATGGGCGAACACCCAACCAAAGCGGTCGTTCAAAAACCTGATTCGAGCATCAGTGTCGGTTTCCGCCTGCTTAAGGATGGCGAAATTCAAGCCTTCTCTTCAGCAGGAAATACCGGTGCCATGCTGGTCGGTTCCATGTTTAGCGTAAAAGCCATACCGGGCGTATCGCGCCCTGCAATGACAACCATAGTACCCAAACTGAAAGGCGGTTTGGGTATTTTGTTAGATGTAGGCGCCAATGCCGACTGCAAGGCCGAAAACCTGCTGCAATTCGGTATTCTGGGCAGCTTGTTCGCACAATCGGTTTATAATATACCCAATCCGCGCGTTGCATTAGTGAACATTGGCGAAGAAGAAGAAAAAGGCAACCTGCTTTGCCAGGCGGCTTTCCCCCTGATGAAGGAAAACAAACAGTTCAACTTTATCGGCAATGTTGAGGGACGTGACTTTTTTAACGAAAGCGCGGATGTGTATGTAGCCGACGGTTTCACCGGAAACGTAGTGCTTAAAATGGCCGAATCGTTTTATGTACTGGGCTTGAAAATGCAGATCAAAAACGAATTTTTCGATCGGTTTAATTACGAGCAGTATGGCGGCAGCCCGATATTGGGGATAAATGCACCGGTAGTGGTTGGGCACGGGATATCCAGTCCCGAAGCAATCAAAAACATGGTGCTGTTATCGCGGGATATGGTGGAGAGCGATTTGGTAAATAAAATAAAAAACGCATTTCAATAAAATCTATATATAGAAATGAATAAAATTCATGCTGCAATTACTGCTGTGAATGGGTATGTTCCTGATTATGTTTTAACCAACCATGAACTGGAAACAATGGTGGAGACGAACGACGAATGGATAACCACCCGCACCGGCATAAAAGAGCGCAGAATACAAAAAGGCGAGGGTCTTGCAACATCAGATATGGCGGTTCACGCCGTTGAAGGGTTGCTGAAAAAGAGAGGGATCAGCGCTGAAGAAATAGAATTGATCATATTTTGTACTACTACTCCCGATATGCCGTTCCCGGCTACAGCGAATATACTGGCTGATAAAATTGGCGCTAAAAATGCCTGGGGATACGATCTGCAGGCGGCCTGTTCAGGATTTATCTTCGGATTAGCCACAGGCGCACAATTTATTGAAAGCGGAAAACATACAAAAGTACTGGTAGTGGGCGGCGATAAAATGTCGTCTATTGTAAACTATAAAGACCGTGCAACCTGCATTATTTTCGGCGACGGCTGTGGTGCTGTTTTGCTGGAACCGAATACAGAAGGCTATGGTGTAATGGATTCTATCCTGAAAAGTGATGGCGCCGGTCGTGCATTTCTTCAT
>JAFAKI010000376.1 GCA_019235595.1 Mucilaginibacter sp.
CAATTAAAAAAATATCATCCTTTGATTTCAGTACAGCCTTATTTAGTCATGGCAAACCAATTACAGAAAAGGCCTCCGAGATTTTTAAAATAGTATTTGGACTCCATTAGGCATTTTCATTTAAAATGTTTTAAGTTTATCGAACGATTAAAACTTATCCGGTGATTAAAAAAACTTTAGCTTTTATACTGTCAGTTGCCCTTTTTGCTGCCTGTAAGAAGGATGCATCCGTTGGCCCGATACAAGGGAGCATGGACGATGTTGCGTTTAATAAATACGAAACTTTCTTCCTGGATGAATTATGGAAACAATTCCCGGATTGGGGCACCAGTGTAGGCTACCATAAGTATGACTCCGTATTATTGGTACCGGATAAGAAAACCCGCGACAAGCAACTACGCTTTGTCAAAGTTCAGCTGGATTCGTTGGGGAAATATCAGCCCACAGCCTTTCTGCAAACCAACAAAATGGATTATGCCATCATGCAAAATCAGTTGCAATATATGCAATGGCAAATGGAACAGCTGAAATCCTACGAGTGGGACCCAACTTATTATAATATAATAGGCACTTTCGCTTACATACTAAATGAGCATTATGCACCGCTGGAAAAACGTCTGACCAACTTCTACCAAAAGATGCTCAATGTGCCTGCTTACTATAAAGAGGCCGAAAAAGATATCAAGAATCCGGTTGTAGAACTCACTAACCTGGCTATCGAGCAGCACCAGGGAGGTTTAAGCGTTTTTGGGGCCGATTTTGCAGATTCACTTAAAAAAACCAAGATTCCGGAGGCTACAAAAAAATTAATGCTGGACAGGGCCAAACTTTGCACTGATGCAATAAATGGGTATACCGATTTCTTGAAAAATCTAAAAAATGATCAACCGCGCAGTTTCAGATTGGGCAAAGCTTTATACGAAGACAAATTCAGATACGAGATACAAGCATCAGAAACCGCACAGCAGATATACAACGCAGCAGTTGAACGTAAAAAGTTCGTTCATCGCGAGATGGCGAAGATCACGCTGAAACTATGGCCCAAATATTTCGGCAACCAACCAAAGCCAACTGATACATTGGATATGATCGCCAAAATGATCGACACCCTGTCCGTTAAACATGCAAGGCCAGATGAATTCCAGGCGACCATCACACAGTTGCTTCCGAAACTGACAACCTTTGTGGCGCAAAAAGACCTGTTAACCATGGATCCTACCAAACCTTTGGTAGTGCGTAAAGAACCGGGATACATGACCGGTGTTGCAGGAGCTTCGATGAGCTCGCCGGGTCCGTATGATAATACGCAAAACTCCTATTTCAATGTGGGCAGCTTAGCAGGCTGGTCGCCCGAAAAAGCGGAAAGTTATTTGCGCGAATACAATCAATACACGGTGCAGATATTATGCATACACGAGGCTATACCTGGTCATTATGTGCAACTTGTGTATTCAAATAAAGCACCAAGTATGATCAAATCGATCTTTGGCAATGGAGCCATGGTAGAAGGCTGGGCCGTTTATAGTGAGCAGATGATGCTGGATAACGGCTTCGGCAATAACGACCCGGAAATGTGGCTGATGTGGTACAAATGGCACCTGCGTTCGGTTTGTAATACCATTTTAGACTATGGCGTTCATTGCCAGAACCTGCCTAAACAAACTGCTATGACATTATTGATGCACGAAGCATTTCAGCAGCAAGCCGAGGCCGAGGGCAAATGGAAACGCGTAAGTGTAACCAGCGTGCAACTGGATAGTTATTACACCGGCTATAAAGAAATAATGGATATGCGTGATGACTGGAAAAGTAAAATAGGTGATAAATATACGCTGAAAGAGTTCAACGAGAAATTCCTGAGCTATGGCAGCGCGCCGGTAAAGCTGATTAAAGAAGCGATGCTGGCGAAAGAAAACCCGCAGGGTGCAGAGAAGCATTGAGGTTGGTTGGGAGTGACCGGTTATCAGTTAACCAGTGATTAGGATTATTTACCGATTAATCATTGGTTAACCAGTTAAATAATGACAGATCAACCGATTAACTGATTAACTGATCACCGGTCACTGATTAACAGGCCATTAAGCAATCACAGACATAGAAAACTTGCCGCGTCCTAAAAAAATCAGATTATCGACAAATGTTCATTATTAGCACCAAAAGCAATGATTTTTCTTTCAGGGAAACAAACTTGCATCATATGCTTTTTCAACTAAAAAACATTTACGCCAAAGGAAAGTGGCAGAATTGGCACACTTGTTGCCATATATAGTATAGTTAAATTAATTAGTAAAGGTGGCTGGGCGCGAGGCTCAGCTATTTTTATTTTAAGCCCTTTGGTCTGACCATTCTAAGCGCGAGTGTGGAATTTTCTCCACAGTTAAACTTACCCACCTTCCCCGATTTCCACAATTGTGGATTTACAATTCCCCACACAACAGTTTTCATTCTCTATAATTTTGTAGATTTTAAAAGATTAACATTTTTTAACTATTCAACTTAAGGCTGCCGAAAAATCACTTATTTGCTATCTTCGCTTATGACTTTCGAAGAAGCAAAAAAACGTATAGCAAGCCTGTCGGCCGAAATCAATCAGCATAATTATAATTACTACGTGTTGGCAATGCCCACCGTCACTGATTTTGAGTTTGATAAGAAGCTGGAAGAGCTGATTGCTTTAGAAGCTCAGTTCCCTGAATTGATCGATCCCTATTCACCTACACAGAATGTGGCAGGTTTTATCACCAAAGAATTCAAGACAGTGAGGCACCGCTGGCCGATGTTGTCATTGGGCAACACCTATAACGAACAAGAGTTGCTTGATTTTGATGAGCGCATCAAAAAAGCGATAGGCGATAACTTTGAATACGTTTGCGAGCTGAAGTTTGATGGCCTGTCTATGAGCCTGACTTACAAAGATGGCAAACTGGAACAAGCCGTTACCCGTGGCGATGGCACCCAGGGTGATGAAGTGACTACCAACGTAAAAACCATTAGAAGCATTCCCAAGAAGCTTTCTGAGGGCAATTATCCTGATGATTTTGAAATACGGGGTGAGGTGTTTATGCATTTGAAAGCCTTTGAGCGTTTGAATGATGAACGCATTGAGAACGGCGAGCCTCCTTATGCCAACCCGAGAAATTTTGCTTCGGGCACTATTAAATTACAGGATTCTGCAGAAGTAGCCAAACGCCCGCTGGATAGCTTCATGTATTTTTTGTATGCCGAAAAACAATTATTTAAAACCCACTGGGAAAGTTTGCAAGCGGTGAAAAGCTGGGGCTTCCCGGTGAATGACGAGAGCCGCTTGTGTGGCAATATTACCGAAGTACTGCAGTTCATTAGCGAATGGGAAAATAAGCGATTCCATCTGAGTTATGATATTGATGGCATTGTGATCAAGGTAAACAACTACTCGCAGCAGCAGGAGCTCGGCTTTACAGCTAAATCCCCGCGCTGGGCCATTGCTTATAAATACAAAGCCGAGCGGGTGGAGACAGAATTGCTAAGCGTAAGTTACCAGGTAGGGCGTACTGGTGCCGTTACCCCGGTCGCCAATCTTAAACCCATATTTTTAGCAGGAACAACCGTTAAACGGGCAACGTTACATAATGCTAACGAGATAGTACGCCTTGACCTCCATGAAGGTGATTCCGTATACGTAGAAAAAGGCGGCGAGATCATCCCGAAGATCATCAGCGTAAATCTTGAAAAACGCAAGCCGGGCGCTAAACCCATTCAATATATTACCAATTGCCCGGTATGTGGTACTGTGCTGGAGCGAAAAGAAGGAGAAGCTGCATTTTACTGCCCGAATGATGAGGGTTGTGCACCGCAGATCGTTGGCAAAATGCAACACTTTACCGGCCGCAAGGTGATGGACATTGATGGCCTTGGCGATGAAACTATTGAAACTTTGTATGAAAAAGGTTTCATCAGCCATATTAGTGATATTTACGATCTGCATAACAAAGCCGATCAGCTTAAAACGATGGAACGTTTCGGCGAGAAATCCATTAACAACATGCTGGATGGCATCGAGAAATCTAAACAAATGCCTTTTGACCGGGTGCTGTTTGGATTGGGGATTCGCTATGTGGGCGCTACCGTTGCTAAAAAGCTCACCGCGCATTTCAAAACCATCGATAACCTGATGGCCGCATCTTTTGATGAGCTTAACGGAGTTGAAGAAATAGGAGAACGTATTGCCCATAGCATCATCGAATATTTTGCTAATGAGAAGCATCGCGAAGAAATCGAAAAGTTAAAAGCACACGGCTTACAGTTTATAGCAGAAGAAAAGGAAGTCATCCTGGCAAGCGAAAAACTGGTAGGGAAAACATTTATTATCTCGGGCACTTTTGAAAAATACTCGCGTGATGAATTGAAGGATATCATCGAACAAAACGGCGGCAAGATACTGAGCTCCATCTCGGCCAAACTCAATTACCTGGTTGCCGGTGATAACATGGGGCCATCAAAATTAGAAAAAGCCACTAAACTGAATATTCCGATTATTAGTGATGAAGAGTTGATGGGAATGATATGACACGATTTCGGTGACACGATTTTTGGATTCATTTGATAAGCATGATAAATCTTTCTTACACTCGCTTAAGTCCTGGTATCAAGAGAATCCAACAAATCCTATAATCGTGTCTTAACAATATTTAACAACCGGCGTCTAATTACTTTGTTAAATTACGAACGCATCAGCGTAAAGCCGCTTGTCTATGAAACCAGCCCTACTTTTTTTATTGTTTTGGGGAATTTGTTTTACTGCCGTCGCGCAGAAGGTAACCGTTAATGGAAAGATAACCGACCAAAGCGGGAGGTCTGTGCCCTTTGCCAGTGTGTATGTTAAAAACACCACCAACGGCGCTTCTGCAAACAGTGAGGGCAACTACTCATTGGCTTTAAAACCAGGTCAATATGATCTACTATTCAGGGCAGTAGGTTACAAGCAGGAGACCCGGCATATCAATCTTGATGCTAACGCTACGCTTAATATTACGCTCTCAGGCGAGGTATATGAATTAAAGGCTGTCACCGTCAATGCCAGCGGCGAAGATCCGGCCTATGCCATTATCCGCAAAGCTATTAAGAAACGAAAAGCCCACCTCAGTGAAGTAAAGTCTTATACTTGCGAAGTTTATATCAAAGGTTTGCAAAAGCTATTGTCCGCCCCAAAAAAGTTTATGGGTTTTGATATTCAGAAAGCCGGAAAGGAGATCGGGCTCGACTCTAACCGCCGGGGTATTGTTTATCTTTCAGAGTCGGAATCGAAACTAAGCTACCAGTATCCGGGGCAATTGCATGAGGAAATGATTTCGTCCAAATTCTCTGGCAGCAACCGGATGTTCAGCTTTAATCGCGCCAGCGATGCACGGGTAAACTTTTATGAAAATTTCCAGAACTGGGGTGGGTTGAGCAACCGGCCTTTGGTATCCCCGGTTTCGGATAATGCTTTGTTTTATTATCGCTATAAATTATTAGGTACTTTGGTGGAAAATGGCGTAACCATCAATAAAATAAAAGTCACCCCACGTCGCGCATACGACCCGTGTTTCGACGGCACCATTTATATCATTGATGATAGCTGGCGCATTTATGCGCTCGATCTGCAAATTACCAGTCGCGCTAATATCAACTTTGTGGATACCTTGCGCATCAATCAGCAGTTTATGCCGGTGGGCGATGCCTGGGTGCAATCGTCCAATAAATTTGAGTTTGGCGGCGCTTTGTTTGGCTTTAGGCTGAAAGGCTATTTCGTATCAGTGTATAAAGATTACGACCTGAACCCAACCTTTAAAAAGCATGAGTTTAACGAGTTATTGCACATCCCCCCAAAAGTAAATAAAAGCGATACCGATTACTGGAACAGGGAACGTCCACTTCCGCTCACTGACGAAGAAAGAACCGACTACCAAAAAAAGGAAATACTGGCGAGGAAACGGGAGTCGAAACCCTACCTGGATTCATTGGACAGAGAAACCAATAAAATAACCCCCGCCGGACTGATGTTGACCGGCGTAAACGTGATCAAAAGATACAAACGCGAGTTTTTTCATCTCGATCCTTTGATACCTTCTATCCAATTCAATACTGTAGAGGGTCCCGTACTCAATTATGGCTTTACACTTCGTAAAGAGCTGGATACCAATAGTCATAAAGTAATTGGCTTTGGTGGCAAGGTGCGTTATGGTTTTACAGATCACTTGTTCAACGCAAATGCGAATGCACTGATACCTGTCGGCGAGTTCTATCTGAATGTTTCCGGTGGTACAGAAATGACCGACCTCAACAATTTAGCACCGATATCATCCCTTTTTAATTCCATTTATACCTTATTTGAGCGGGAGAATTACCTGAAGCTTTATCAAAAACAATTTGCATCCGCAACACTCTCAGGCAGGATAACCGGTGGATGGCAGGCCAGCGCGACCGTCGAGTACGCCAATCGAAAGTGGCTGCCCAATACCAACAATTACAGCTTCTACCATCCCGGTCATCATGAGTTTACCTCTAATAATCCTTTGATACCCAATCAGGATAAACCATTATTTCCTGAGAACCAATCGTTCAAAGTAACCTTACGCACTACTTACGATTTCAGCAATAAATATGAAACCTACCCTTTTGGCAGGCGGTATTTGCCATCAGCCTACCCAACCATCGGCCTGACTTTCACCAAAGGTTTTAAAAACGTCTTTGGCTCTGACGTTGACTATGATTTGCTAAGCGCAGACGTCAGCAAAAAGGATATCAGCATGGGCGTTTACGGCAAGACTTCCCTTTTTGTAGGTGCAGGCAAGTTTTTAAATGCCAGCGCTTTATACTTTCCTGATTATAAACAATTCAGCGGCAACCAGATATTATTTTACCAGAATAATATGAACAGCTTCTTATTACTGGATTATTATCGTTTTAGCACCAATAAAGAATATATTGAGGGGCATTTAGAGCATAATTTCCCCGGTTTTATTACCAATAAAATACCGCTTATCCGCAGGTTGAAACTACAGGAGATCGTCGATTTTAATTACCTCGCGACCCCTGATCTGCGCAATTATTATGAACTCGGCTTTGGCCTGCAATACCTCACTTTCAGGGTGATGTATGGCACCTCGTTCAATAGCGGCAGCAATGTGAAGAATGCGGTGAGGATCGGGGTGAGTTTTTGAGTTGGCAGTTATTAGCTGCAGTTTGCAGTAATACTATATGAGCGCTGTCATGCTGAGCCCGTCGAAGCATTGGCGGGCAAAGGCCTTTACGCACCGCACTTCGACTGGGCTCAGTGTGACACCCTGTTTCGCGGATATATTTTCACCCCAACAACTCATGAATATACCCCGCGCTATCTTTATAGTTCTCCTGGTTCATTTCGACAAAGAAATTCTTGATGCCACCGGTTTTAATAGCGTCTTCAAAAAACTCTTTCCAATCGATGATGCCCTTACCCACGGGAACCTGCTTTTTATCGGTCGTCCAGTCCGATAAGTGAGCAGAGATAAACCTGCCCGGATATTTTTTGAAGTAGGTTGATCCTTTATAGCCTAAGGTGATCACCTCGGTCTGGAACTGCATCTTAACCAGGTTGCCATCCAAAGCTTCCATTATGCCGTCGTAAATCAGCTCGCCGTCCAGCATTTTAAACTCGCCGCTATGATTATGCAAACCAGTCGCCATTCCTTCGGCCTTGATCTTTTCGGCTATTTTGTTGAATTCGCCTGCTGCTGCTTTAAAATCTGAGATCGACTTGCCCGGCGTTTCCAAACCAGGTGCAATAATTTGCGATAGACCTAGTCCATGCGCAAATTCCATACACTCGCCGAAATGGTTTTTCAGATCGCCCATACCGATATGACAACTTGGACAATGCAAGCCTGTGTCTTCAATCATCTTTTTCAAATCAGCGGCTTTCACATCTACCAACGGCGCAAACCCTGCTCCGGCATAACCTTTCGGGTAACACATTTCAGTATACTGATAGCCCATTCCGGCCATCATTTTCATAGTGCCCGAAAAATCCTTTGAAACCATATCCCTTATCGGAAAGGTCTGGAAACCAACCGGATGCTTGAATTTCATTATTTCATTCGCCTTCAAAAACTGAGGCGCGATCATCGCAACCCCTAACCCAACCGTTGTCTGACTAATAAATTTTCTCCTGTTCATTTTGTCATAGTTTAATTTGTCATTTGCCTCATCCCAACCCTTCTCCAAAGGAGAAGGACCTGGTAAAGTCCTCTCCTTTGGAGAGGATTATTCATGATTTTAATTGTTTTTTAATGGCATTCATGAGGGCTACGCCGTTTAGGCGAGGCTAAAGCTATATGGTTTTCGGATCCCAGCCTGTCCTATAATCGTGCACCAGGTATTTGTTGGCTTCAGCTACGTTAGTTATCTGACGGCTTGTGGCATCATATTTCAATAAATGTCCAGACCGTAAAGCGGCTGCGTACAAGTTGACAGCTTCAGTCAATCCCTCGGCCTCAATAAAGCTGCCCGGATATTGTTTACCCGCTTTACACGAATCTGCAAACAGCGTCAAAGCCGATACCATATTTTCATGTGCGTATGATTGCACTGCCGGAATATTCGCCTTTACCTCCTTTTTCTTCTTAGAAAACAAGCGAGGGTTTTGCACATTGAAGCCAGCCAGAATCTTGCCTTTTTTGCCTACGAACATCATCCCTTCGGCAGGCAATTCCTCATTGATCATGATCAATTCATCAGGTAATGCAGGGCGCATACCACCGTCATACCAGCAAAGGTCAACAGGTGGCCTGTCGCCATTTGCAGGGTATTTGAAACGCACCGTTGAAGCCATCGGGAACGAGAAATTGTTGCGCACATAATTCGGTGTAACCCCGTTCATATCAATAAAGTGGCTTAGGTTAGGCTCAACGATCTCAGGCGAGGTCAGCTGCAGTGCATTAAACACCGTCCACAAACTATAATGTCCCATATCGGCCATGGAACCTCCGCCGAAATCATACCATCCCCTGAAGAACATATTGGTGTATTGTGGCGAGTATGGTCGATCTGCTTCAGGACCGAGCCATAAATCCCAGTTCAATCCATCCGGAACAGGAACAGTTTCTTTTGGCATGGTGGCGAACTGTGGCCAAACCGGGCGGTTGGTCCAGTTATGCACCTCTTTTAGTTTACCGATCTTACCCCCATTGATCCATGCCATCACCTGATCCATAGAGCCGTTAGAATCCCAGGGCACCAGGTGCGTTACGATATTGCTTTTTTCACGCGCCAACTCTATCACCGCTTTTCCTTCCAGCAAACGGTTAGAAACCGGTTTATGCATCAACACGTGCTTATTCCGCTTCAATGCCGCTATGGCAAACAGCCCATGCAGGTGATCGGGCGTCATTATTTTAACCGCATCCAGGTCTTTCTCTTTTTCAAGCAATTCGCGGTAATCGGCATAAGCTGTACAGGCTTTAAAATTATCACCTCCCCTAATGTTGCCGTAAAAAGAATCAACAATATCTTTCCCATTATCCCTTCCCCCGGCTACCATGTTATCGCCGCCCGGATTCCAGTCGGCTTTGCCAATGGCTTTCCGCACCTCGTCCCTTATCCCGTATTTCGACCAGTCCCTGTAGCCCACCGCGTATTGGTTGGGGTCACATACCGCCACAATCTGTATACCGGGTACGGCCAGCATGGGCAGCATTTCCCTCAATCCCTGCGTACCACAGCCAACATAAGCCAGGGTCAGTTTATCGCTCGGCGCAACATACTTTGTGCCGCCCAATACGTGCCGCGGAACAATGGTAAGTGCCAGAGCCCCCGTTGCGGCTGTTTTAATAAATTGACGGCGATCAATTGTGGAACCGGTTCCGGAAGCAGCCACCGCTTCGTTTTCTTCTGGACGCGATGAGCCATTGACATTTTGGGTCTCTTTATTCATAATAGGTGCGTTTTAATTGGTTATTCCAAATTAGTCACAATTAACTATAAATAAAATAGATGCGAGTTTTCAACGGAAATGTTACAAAGGACACGATTATGGGATTTGAGGGATTGGGCAGGATGACTGCCAACTGCAACTGCTGCTGCCGCTAAAAAAGGGGTGTCATGCTGAGGCGCTCGAAGTATGGTGCGGGGGACTTACTGCATACTGTCTGAACCATGATTCGTCGGATTTAACGATTAACATGACCACTGCAAACTGCTCAATCAAAACTGCCAACTGAATAAGGGCGTGTCCCTCGTACCTCGGGTCAGGCTATCCGCTCCTACTACACGGGCATTAGCCACATCGCCGGTATCCGCTGCTATCCTTCACGCGGGTTTACCCGTGCTTTACTGAGTAACTATCTTGTAGCAGAGAGGCGGGCATTAATGCTTATCAGGGTTATTTGGATCAAAATCGACCCCCATAATATTTTGTACTCGTACCGGCTGGTCATTTTGTGTTCCGCCAATATATCTTACAGGTTTCATCACCCGCATTGCCTCCTGGGTTAATAAGTCGTCCGGGCTGCGTACGGCTTTCATTTCAGTCAGGGTTCCATCTTTCTCGATGATAAACTGAAGATACACTTTACCGCCCTTGTGTTTTTTTAACAATTCAGATGGGTAAGAGATTGCTTTAGCCAAATATCTGTGCAGACTGTCTGCTCCACCCGGAAACGTTGGCGGCCCGTTAACAGCAGTAAATATTGCATTCTTGCTCACTGTAATTACCTTGAGCGCGGGTTCGGCTACGTTAATTGTCCTGGTCGAATAGTCGGCATGAACCATTAGACGTGCGCCTATATTTACCTTTACCGGTTTGTCATGGTAATACGCAGGTTTCCATTTTGGCATTGTATTAAATACACGCAATATTTCGGCATCTATGGCAGGTGAAAGATTTTTTAGTAACCTGGCATCAACCACACTTCCATCTGTATCAATGCTATATGCTACTACAATTTCGCCATCAATATTCTCCGTTTGGCTTTCGGGATATTTAACATTCTTTGCTACGTATTCATCGGCATCGCCATCAAGAAATTTCGCAAATACACTAAATGGCACAAATGCGATCTTATTAAACTTATTGGTAACAGAATCAGTAGTTTGTGCTTTCAGCCCAGAAATCGCACAGACCAAAATCGTTAAAAGGAGACATCTCTTCATAAGGGTTTATTAATACAAGTGTACTATAATTAAATCAAAGAAATATATTTAAGGATTGCTTTTCACATTTTGGTTGCTTTCACTCCTTTTACCGGTACATAGGGAGGGAAGACTCTACTCAAAGCAATCCAACAAAAAACCAATCTCTAATCACTGATCTCTAATCTCTATTCGTTATCTTTACATTCTTTTTATTACGACAATGGAAAAATTTTATGGCACAGGCGTGGCTATGGTAACCCCTTTCGACGAGAACGGACAGGTGGACTATGCAGGCCTCAGGAATCTGATCAATTATTTGATCGACGGCGGGGTAGAGTACCTCGTATCATTAGGTACAACCGGCGAATCTGTCACATTGAGTAAGGAAGAAAAGAAGAAGATTTTTGAATTTACTGCTGATGTTGCTGCGGGCCGTGTTACCCTGGTAGCCGGCATAGGTGGCAACAACACCCATGAAATTGTGAATGAAGTAAAGTCTTTTAACATTGCTGGTTACGACGCGATACTGTCGGCAAGTCCTGCTTATAATAAACCAACCCAGGAAGGTATTTATCAGCACTATAAAGCCATTGCTGACGTATCTCCGTTGCCTATCATCCTGTACAACGTACCAGGCCGCACAGGCAGCAATGTGAGCGCTGACACTACAGTGAGACTGGCTAAGAATTTCAAAAATATCATCGGCATCAAAGAAGCCTCAGGCAACTTTGATCAACTGAACCAGATCATGCGCGATAAACCGGAAGACTTTTTATTGATCTCTGGCGATGATCCTATTTCATTGCCAATGATCGCTTTAGGTGGCGTTGGTGTGATCTCGGTAGTTGGAAATGCATTGCCAAGACTATTTTCAGACATGATCCGTCTTTGCTTAAAAGGCGACTTCAAGGCTGCTCAACCTGCCCACTCGTCAGTAATTGAATTTACCCGTATGATGTTTGCCGAAGGCAACCCTGCAGGTGTAAAAACAGCATTGAAAGCATTAGGCGTTTGCGGTGATCAGGTAAGATTGCCACTGGTGCAGGTTAGCGCTAAATTGGCTGAGAAGATTGTTGAGGAAACCAGGCAATTGGCTTCTCCGGTAGCGGTTCACTAAAAACAAACTATCGTTACCCTACCCTATAAATAAGCATAAAAATATCGAACACCGAATTTCGAATATTGAATGATGAAGGAAAAAACTTCGATATTCGGTATTCGAAATTCATTATTCAATATTAAATTCCCATATTTCTTTCCTTTACTTAATGACAAACCCCATCGGGGTCAAACGTTGGTAGCAAAAAATCAAAGGTCAAAATTCCCGTGCCGTAGGTACGAAATTAACATTGCATACCTACGGCATTGCCTGCCAACATTTTGCGTCGAAGGCGCACTGGCCTGCGGGGCATATTCATTGTAATTCCTGCATATTATTCTAAAAAACAGAAACCCGCTTCCTATTCAGAAGCGGGTTTTTTGGTGATAAAGTAAGCCTATACTTTATGCTTTGTTTTTTGAGTCTTGGATTTCCAGACGAATTGCTTGTGCTAAATTCTTAAGCTCTTGCATGCCTTTGCGAACGCGGGTGCCTGCAGCGCTGTTGCCTTTGTTGTAGAATTTGTCTGCATCTGCTTCCAAAGATGCAACTAGGTTTTTTACATCAGTAAATTTTTTCATTTGAGTTACTCCTTTTAAATATTGAGGTTTATTGTTTTAATTAAAGCTAAGCTAAACTGTTTTTATTAAAAAAAAAACTTTTGGGCATAAAAAATAATGCCTTTAAAGTGGTTTTTTTCCACATTTTCGGTATCACGAAGCCATTAAATAGTTATTATAATTATTATTATTTCGTCACAGAAAATAATAGATATTTTATATTTTCAATCTTGAATAATTATTTGCATTAAGATTAATTCTAACATGGAATTTACATTAAATCAATTTAAATGCATATTAATTACACATATTGAATATTATGATCGCTATAAAATAAACTATATCACTTTTTTCAATATTTCGGGGTGAAATTGCTGTGTTTTGATGATCAATTCGCCAAAAAGAGTGTTGGCCCAGGCAAACCATTTACGCGTAAAGTCGGCCGGATTGTCTTTATTGAAGGATTCGTGCATAAATCCGGTTCCGGCGTGGGTATGTTTTAGCCATTTTAGACAGGAGGTTATCTCAGCTGGATTGGTTGAAGTGATCGCACGAATAATAATACTCATCGGCCAGATATAACCCAGGCCTACGTGTGGCCCGCCGATACCTTCGGCGGCTTTTCCTCTGAAGAAGTACGGATTGGATGTGCTCAGCACAAACTTACGTGTAGCCTCGTAAAGCGGATCCGTTGCCTTCATAGCGCCCAGGTATGGAAGGGCCAATAGGCTTGGCACGTTGGCATCGTCCATAAACAATTGGTTGCCAAAACCATCTACCTCATAGGCCAGAATATTGCCAAATACGGGGTGGTGACCAACAGCATATTTGTGTAAAGCGGTTTCTACCTCATTTGCCAACGCGCGGCAGGTTAGACCTGTCGCATGGTCGCGGGCAATGGTTTCAAACATTTCGGCCAGTTGCCTCAGGCTGGCTACGGCAAAATAGTTAGATGGTATCAGGAATGAATAAATTGTCGCATCATCCGAAGGCCGGAACGTGGAGCAGATCAGTCCGACTGGTTTTATCGGGTTGCCATATCCGCTTAGCGGTGCAGTATCGGTGGACACCTCGGTTTTGCGCTGAAAGTGGTAGGGCCCATGCCCCTTTTTACGTTGCTGAGTTTTAAATGTATCGACGATCAGTTTACCAGCCTTCTGCCACTCATGGTCAAAGAAGCTGCTGTCTCCGCTGACCTTCCAGTAGTTATAAGCCAAACGTATTGGGTAACAAAGCGAGTCGATCTCCCATTTACGTTCGTGCAATTCGGGTTTCATATCCGTGCGCTCGCTATCCCACTCGCTGCCCGTGGCACGCTCGTTAAAAGCATTGGCAT